>CAYTDR010001097.1:0-2942 GCA_964436185.1 uncultured Candidatus Obscuribacterales bacterium
TCAACGCGTGTGCCATCAGGTCGGTAAACTGTGGATCGGTTAGCTTCAGTGCCAGGCTGAGTAATGTTACCTGATGCATCAATGGTTATAGGCCGCGTAGGAGTTGAGTCTAGACGTACAGGCGGCGTTCCTGGTAGCGTCAAGTTGGCAATGGAAGTGCCATCTGTGCTTCGGTTAATTTGAACAGGAGCCATCGTCCCATCTGGTTTTCTAAATTGCATTCCGGTGACACGACCCTGATTATCTCTGGCAAGAGTATGCCCTTGAGGGGTAAATGTCTCCGTCGTTCCACTACTAGCTCTGCGAACAAGGTTGCCTTGCGCATCGAAGCGGATCGATTCTCCAGCAGCTGGATTAACCGTGATGTCGCCTCCTGGTCGTTGAACGCGAGTAATCCGCCCTTCGGTATCTCTTGAAACATTCCACGCCTGAAAACTGCCTGGTGTAGCTCCTGGTATCCTGGTGTGCAAGGTAGAATCGCCTGGTGCTGTGCCGCCTGTGGTCAGGCGAAAACCATTTCTATCAGTGCCTGCAGCAGTATCAGCTGCTGGTAGCGTGCCAAACTCTCGGCTGCCGTCACTTCTAAGAGTCGCTAAGGGCCTGCGCTCAGTAGCCCCTGGTGGCTGGTCACTTACAGTGACTTGGCCAGTTCGAGCATTTACCCTGATCTCTCGATTGCTGGGATTTGGAGCGGGTGGTTGGGGAACTTCCACTCTTTGTCCATTTGGGAGTGTCGCTGCTCTAACGGTAAAAGTTTCAGGCTGGCCTGGAACGGGCGGCGTAACCGGTTGAGCGCCGTCAAGGCGAGTTACCCGACCAGACTGATCGCGAACGGCGACTGGAACGTTTGCATCTCCCGTCGTCGTCCCGGCTGGACGTTGGAAGTAGGTGCGACTCCCATCGAGATTTCGAACCGTTCTGGTGTTGCCATCTGCGGATACTGCCTGAGTCCTGCCATCCTGTAGAAGTGTAATGGTTGGATTTGCACCCCCCACTCCACCGCGAGAAAAAGCAATGCCCTCTGTGGCAGAAGGCGGCCGAGTTAGGCGCATCCAGGATCCATCGCCGGTGGCACCGGCTACTCGAATTCTGCCAAAATCACCAGGAGCAGCAGGCAATACAGGAGGCTCAATCTCGTATCGCACACCCCCATGCTGTGCGGTTCGTCCGTCTGGGCTCAAAACTAACTGGTCAGACGCACGCTCTCCAGGCTGAGTTATCGAAACCCGAGGAAGAATTTCATTGGCATTGCTAGCGGTGGTATCAGGTCGAGCGGTAAAGAGACGATCAGCCGCAAGGTTTTCAAAAAGTCTGGTTGCAAATTGTTCTGGTTGGACCTGCTGCTCCGCAGGTTCGTTAATTCTTGTATCTCCCATTGTGCCTCCTGGCGGATACTTAAAAACTCAAGCGCTGATTGGTGAAAAGTGTCTTTTAGTAATATGCCCATTTTGATATTTGCGCCTGACCAAATCCTGACCAAATTACGCACGTCTGGTTGCGCAAATACGCAAACTTTTCGAGGGGTTGAAAATGCCCATGAATTCATCGATTTATAAACCTCCTTGTAAGCTCGCGGTGACATCAACACCATTTTTCAATCAAGCTAACACGTGATTGTTGCGTGGATATTACACCGCTGGCTCCAGTCACCTGTCCCGAATTGCGAATAGAAATGGATGCACAAATAGCGCAACTGAAACTACAAGGACTTGCACTGGGCAACATCGTTTGTAGCGTCACGCTTACTCAGAGGGCATCTTCACCCACTTATCGAGCATTCCTTTTATGTCAGCCAGCAACGCCGGCTTCTGAAGATAATCGTCCATTCCAACGGCAAATGCGTAACGCATCTCCGCATGACCGGTGAGAGCGACAATCGGCACACGTCTTCGCCGCTCCAACAGCTCTTTTTCGCGCAGAAGCTGGGTAGCGTAGGCACCATCGATTCCCGGCAGGCCGATGTCCATAAAGACAAGACCGGTATCGCTAAAGTCGTGTTCAAGGGCTGCCTCGGCGGTTCCGAGAAGCACAGCCTCAAAACCAAATACTTTCAGTTGCCGCCGGGTCAAATCACGCAAGATGGGATCATCCTCAACGACCAGGATCTTATATTTCCTCGTCATTCCTTGCACCCAGCCCAACGGGAACCTCGAACCAGAACTTCGAGCCTTTCCCGAACTCACTATCAAAGCCTATGTTGCCGCCAATCAGGGTGACAAACTGCTTGGAGATACTCAAACCCAGACCCGCACCACCAAAGAGCGTCTTCGTCGCGTCATTCGCTTGGGCGAACGGTTGGAAGAGTTTCTCCTTGTCTTGCTTCTTGATGCCAATGCCTGTATCCCGCACCTGGAAGCGGACCTTCATAGTCCTTGAGTCCTCCTCCGTGATGCCAACGGTTATTTCCACTTCCCCTTCATTACTAGTGAACTTGACTGCATTGTGAACAAGGTTGAGTAGAATCTGGCGAATCTTGAGCTCATCGCCGTATACAAGTTCAGGAACGCGCGGGTCGCAACTGCCGGTAATCCTCAGATGTTTTTTGTTCGCATCGCACAGGATTAGTTGCCGAACATCACTCACCACAGACCTTATCGAAAAAAGCTTGTAGGCCACCGACATGTCGCCAGACTCCATGCGAGCGGACTCGAGCAAATTGTTAAGCAGTTGGAGTAGCCTTTTCGAGGATAAGAAGATGTCTTCCACGATCTTATTGTTATCTTCACCAAGATCCGCCAGAGTCAGAATCTCGGTCATACCGATAATTCCACTTATTGGAGTTCTGACCTCGTGGCTCATGGTGGATAAAAAGCGATTTTTCACGTCCAACGCGAAGCGTAACTCATTGTTGGTGTCGTCCAAGATTTTTGCTGCCATCTCTCGCTCTTGATCGGAGAGAAGGCGCTGAGTCAGGTCTCGTGTTATTTTGGCAAAACCGATAA
>CAYTDR010001098.1:0-2939 GCA_964436185.1 uncultured Candidatus Obscuribacterales bacterium
GTAAGAAGCTGGCAGCAAAGAACCCGCCTGTGACGGACGAAGAAATCTTGCAGTGCTTCGCGAACAGAGGTCCGTCGTTTATAGACAATCGGCCTCAACACGAAACGACACCCCCGACTCGGTTTTTTGTAGCCGATACCAACAAAGGTCGGCGTTTGAAAGTCGTCTTCATCTTCCATTTAGACGAAAACTACATAGAAATTAAGTCGGCATACGATGCTAATAGTAAGGACATAGAAACTTACGAGAAACTAACCCAGCAAAATTAGGCTAATACAGAGATTAAAACGCGGGAGGTGCTAGATCGATGAAAATCAAAAGGAGTGACAAGGATAAATCCGCAGTAAGCGATTTGGGTCAGTCGGTTCAAGACGCAGAACAAGTGAATGTAACAGAAGATAAGGTTCTGGACGATGCTTTGGGCCTGCAGCTCATATCTATTCGCTTACAAAAGAAGTTGATAGAGGACTTAAAGGAGATGGCTCAGGATGAAGGAATAACCTATCAGCCTTTAATTAGGCAGATTCTGACTCGCCATGTAAAAGAGTCCAAGGCTAGCAAAGCCAGATTAGCAACGGCAAGGTAATGCGACTGTCGGTAAGGATTCTGATTGCGAACGAAACACGAAACGGCCACTGTGACAGTCAGCCTGCGTGTAAGCGTCAATCCCAAAAGTAAGTTCTAATTTTTTGGCACCGGATACAGTGTCTAGGTAATATTCGTTAGTAGCAGATCTTGCTTTCCTTGAAAAACGCGCGTCTTTAAGGTTACATCAGTTCCGACAATCTTCGGGACAATCGTAGCTATGACGATTTCGGCGGATGGGTCTTCCAAAGGAATCTAAAGGTGGAGTGCTGCTGACTCTGTGCCGCATTATTGAATTGCCACGGTCGATACCGGGCGGATCAACCAGCCCGAGCCGGTCGAATTTGGAACGAAATCCGTCTGGACGTTGTCATGACAATATGCTATGGTTGTTGTATGACGGAGGTTTTAGTCATGGCAATCAAGCGCAAAAATACCAAAACCGAAAAGTTCGACATCCGGCTGAGTCCAGAAGAAGAGGCTGTTATCAAACGGGCCGCGATCTTGTTGCATACCAGCCCAACCAATTTTATCCGTCAACAGGCAGTGGTAGCGGCTGAAACCGTGGTCTATGAGCAGACACGCTTTATTGTTTCAGATAGGCAATGGCAGGTAATAGATGAGGCTTTGAGTCAGCCGGCCAAGGTTCTTCCGAACTTGCAAAAGAAACTGTCCCAGCCCGATGAATGGGACCAGTAGATGGTCTCAAAACCCGAGCCACTGACGAAAGAGCAAATTCTTGATCGGTTTGATTGTGGTAAAGAGCCACTGACGAGCTGGCTTAAGAAGAATGCCTTACACAGTCAGACAGGACAACACACAAAGACGATGGTAATAGCCGAGGATAAAGAAGTCATCGGCTATTACTCTTACAATGTGACATCTGTTGAACACGAAGATTCAACGCCTGAGCGGGTCAAGAAAGGATTAGCCAAGCATCCGATTCCGGTATTCCTGATTGCCAGGTTGCCGCTGGACAAGAACCATCAGGGTAAGGGCCTTGGGTCTCGCCTTCTTCGACATGCATTGAAGGGAGCTGCTGCCATTGCTGTCTCCGATGAAGGCGTACCGATTCGTGCTGTTATCGTCGATGCTATTGATGATGAGGCTCGGAATTTCTATTCCGGGTTCGATTTTATGGAGTTTCCGACCGACAGCCTAAGGATGTGGATCATGATGAAAGACCTCATCGCTACTTTGAAAACACAAGTGAATAAAATCGAGACAGAAGGAGCCCGCAAGACATAAAGGTCGTCTGGTCACGGACTGATCTACTTCTTCTTGCGGTCGAATTCATGGTATGCAGCGCTATCGTTTCGATTACCCACCACGATGACGTACAAGGTGGTTTCGTCAAAGCGGTAGATCACTCGAAATTCGCCCACGTCTTTCCTGAAGTGAGATCCGTTCCCCATAGAAATCGAGTCGCTGGGACGCGGCTCATCACACAGTGCGGCAATGGCTTGGAAGATTTGCAAAAACTGCTTTCCGTCGCGCTTCTTGAGGAAGCGCATTGCATCATTAGTCAGATCCGGTTTCAACATTACCTTTTAGCATCTCTTTGAAGAAGGCTGTTGTAGCCTCCGTTCCGATGAAACCACTATCTTCGGCTGCTTCAACTCGAGCCAACCAATAGTCGTTCTCAAGCTTCATCAGTCGGTCGTAATCGGCTTGCGGGACAATGACAGCAACGGGACGACCATTTTTTACGATGGCGACGTGCTCGTTTTGAGCAGCGTCGAGAGTCTCACCGGTTTTGGTTTTCAGTTCAGTTGCAGTAATAGTCTTCATAGCGCTAAGCCTCAAATTTTCAAAAATTTCTTCTTCAATTCAGTGTTTTCAGTTCAATTTCAAAATCAAATTACGCAGTTCAAAATCAGTTCATCTATTCGCTTCCTCCAACCTTCAATTCATCAAATTTCAGATTATTCTCAAAATGAACGAACTGACTACTTTGTACATTTTAGTTATTTTGATTCGAAAGCGTCAAGAGCCTAACGGGCTCAGCCAAAACCATTGCGGGACAAAACTAGCAGCTCTGGGAACAACGGAATTTATACTATCTAAAGTAGCAAGAAAATCATGAGAACCAAGGGGATGATAGAGTGCGAGATTTTAGTCCTTAATTCTCGTGGTCTGAGAAGCGCCACTTGATGTGGTGGCGCTTCACTCCGAGTTCTTCAAGAAACGCCGGTTCCACTTTTGACGAATCAGTACGAACTGCGCCGGTGTGAACGAGCCATAGCTCGGCTCCAAATTGGAATCCGGCATCGACGCAGTTCGTACTCGCAAACTTACTTAGCCGACCGCCAGTCTGTAAGCGCACGGGTGAAGATTACTTCTACAAAGTCGTT
>CAYTDR010001099.1:0-2930 GCA_964436185.1 uncultured Candidatus Obscuribacterales bacterium
TGGCGGGACAGAACAGGGCGGACAACCTGCGGATTGCCAAGGAGATTGAGCAGAAAGTTCGGATGGTCAGGGGAGCTGCAGATGTGCACTTACATCAGGAGATTGATGCGCCACAGCTAAAACTTTCAGTGGATCGGGCACGCGCAGCACGTTTCGGTTTGACTCAGCGTGACATAGCCAACGACCTGCTGGTCTCATTGAGTTCCAATACCCAGGTAACTCCCAACTATTGGGTTGATCCTGTCTCGGGAATACAGTACTTCCTTGCCATCCAGACACCGCAATACAAGGTCGATTCAGTGGATTCGATACTGAAGACCCCCCTCTCCACTAAGGGCGTCACCGACCAGGCGGAACTGCTCGGTAACATTGCCACCATTGAGAGAGGTCGTGGATTCGGCGTCATCAGTCACTTCAACATTCAGCCTGTGTACGACATTTATGCCAACGTTCAGTCGCGTGATCTTGGCGGTGTGGCTGAGGACATCAGAAAGATTGTTGCTGAATACGAGCCTCAGATGAAGCCGGGCAACCAGATTATCCTTCGCGGATTGGTGGAGAGCATGGACACCGCTTTCTTCAAGCTTGGAGTCGGCTTCATTGGTGCCATTGTCCTCGTTTATCTGATCATGGTGGTCAACTTCCAGAGTTGGACTGACCCGTTGATTATTGTCATGGCTCTTCCTGGTGCTGTAGCTGGCATCATCTGGATTTTATTCCTCACCACCACCACATTCAATGTTCCGTCGCTTATGGGAGCAATAATGAGTATCGGGGTCGCCACCGCCAATAGTATCCTCATGGTAACCTTTGCCAATGAGAAACTTTCAGAGGGACTGGACGCGCGCGAGGCCGCACTTGCCGCCGGCAAGACTCGACTGAGACCGGTGATCATGACCGCTCTGGCAATGATAGTGGGGATGATTCCTATGTCGTTGGGTCTCGGAGAAGGTGGGGAGCAGAACGCTCCGCTTGGGCGGGCCGTCATCGGCGGTCTATCGCTGGCTACTACTTTCACTTTGTTTTTCGTACCAGTAGTTTTCTCGGTCATAAAGAGACGCCGTTCTGTGGGAGCAAACGCCAACGGGCGGGCTCTTCCGGAGCAAAAGGTAAAAATGTACCAGGAGGGCTTGACGTTTTAGACCGACCGGTCTATTCTATAGTTATTGAGACTTTTCCCACCAGGGATCTGACAGCAGAAGGGCTAACAGCCTTCAGTGCCATTGCCTGCGCTTACGCACCGCATGCAGTGGCACGCTGTCGGGCTTTAGCGGCGTGCCTAATTTAGCTGATCCTGAGACAGTCGAGGCTTGCAATGAAGAATTTAGTAAATGAACAGGACACTTTCGACCCAAATCTTGCAGCGGTCTATACGTCGCAAGCACCCTGTGACACAGCCGGGGAGCGGGCGTCGGAGGACGATTTATCCAGTATTTATGCGTTTGACGTCGATACCACGGAGCATAAAAGCGTTATCGATGCGGTGACAGTCGATCGGAAGAAAAACGGCAAATTCACTAAGCTGTTGGGCGTCTCGAGTATCGTCATGTCGATGATTCTGCCTGTCGGAGTGGTTCCGCGGATTCTTCAAGCGAAGGAGCTCGATCAAAATAAGGCCAAGGCGGAACGACAATTACCGGCGGTATCGACTGCGCCAGTAGGATCTGCTCCCGATAATCGTTTAATAAGTTTGCCGGGCGCCATTGAGGCGGTTACGGAAACACCTGTATACGCCCGCGCTTCCGGATATATAAGCAGTCGCTTGGCTGACATCGGCGACAAAGTATCTCCGGGTCAGCTCCTCGCCCATATCGATACACCGGACATCGATCAGAGCGCGGCGGAAGCGCAGGCTCAGGTGTTTGCAAAGATTGCCGGCAAAGCACAGCGAGAAGCCAACCGTGACAGTGCTAAAGCGGACCTCGATCGGGCAGCCGCTCAGCTATCGCAAGCCAGGGCAGATCTTGTTTCTGTGGAGAGCGATCTGAAGCTGGCCCGCATTACTTTTGTTCGTTTCAGGCAGTTAGGCAATGATGGTGCGGTTTCAGCGCAGGATGTCGACGAGCGAGAAGCGAAGCTGAAAACATCGACCGCAGCGAAACAGGCTGCTGAAGACCGAATTCGCGCCGCGCAGTCCAGCGAAATCGCTGCTGCGGCCCGCTTGAAAGCCGAGATTGCTAATGTCTATGCCAGTGACGCGGATATCAATGCTGCGCAAGCGCACGCCAATCGTTCTGTGACAGAAAAGGGATTTCAGAACGTTGTAAGCCCGTTTTCAGGCGTGATAACGGAGAGGAACATCGATGATGGGGCGCTAGTCACCGCAGGAAGCGAGAACTCAAAGGCGATCTTGTATCGGGTTGCACGCATCGATACCGTTAAGGTGTATGTCGACGTTCCCCAATATGCTGCAAGCGGAATTCGAGTTGGGCAGACAGTCTCGATAAAACTGAAAGAGTTTCCCGGACGGAAATTCGAAGGCGAGATCGCCAGGACCTCAGTAGCACTCGACCCCATCGCTCGTACGCTGCGGACTGAGATCCATGTCGACAATCGTCAATTAGACCTGAAGCCAGGGATGTATGCGGATGTCGAGATATCGGTTCCAAGAACCATGCGGGTGTTTTTGATTCCTGCCAACTCGCTAATTGTCCGGAGTTCCGGTCCTCAGGTGCTGACCGTATCGCGCGACAAACGAGCTCATTATCACGGCGTCACGCTTGGTGAGGACCTTGGCACCGAAGTAGAGGTTGTGAGCGGTCTCACAGGAAAGGAGCTTCTCGTTATTAACCCGCCTGACTCGATAGCCGAGGGAACGCCAGTGGCGATTAACTAGCTGTCAGCCAGAGGGGTGGAAGCGAGATACAAGGAGACACATAATGAAAAATACAATCAGAGATTTGCATAAAACCATGGCTCGTTGGTACCCG
>CAYTDR010001100.1:0-2929 GCA_964436185.1 uncultured Candidatus Obscuribacterales bacterium
TCGCTCATCGGCGTGGAGTTTTTCGTCGGGTCGTTCTGCCGTCCAGCGGTCACTTCAAAGGAAGGCGCGTCAACCTGGGGAATTCTAAAATTCGCCACGTTCTGGATGTATTGTTTAGTGTTCTTTCTCTACGTAGGAATCGAAACATCCACCGTCACCTGGTTGTTCACATATCTAGAAAAAGCCGGGCATTTGAACAAAGGCCTGGCCTCGATTGGAGCGTCGATCCTGTGGGGCGGCTTGACGGTAGGAAGAGCACTGAGTGTTCCATTATGCATCAAATTCAAAGGATATTATGTCACCATATCCGGTGTCTGCTTGTCCGTGGTTGGACTGACACTCCTCGCCTGTGGCCCTGGATGTTCCTTCCCTGACTGGCTATTGCTCGCCTCTGTTCTCTGTATAGGTGTGGGTTTCGGACCGGTGTTCCCGAACGTTCTGGCCGCGGCCAACTCCAGATTCGCTTTTGCGTCGACGACAACAACTACGATTTCAATACTTTGTGGATTTGTTGGTGGCATGGTCTTCACCCCCGTACTGGCTAAGATCTTCGAGGATGTCGGATTGACTCAGGGGTTCACGACTTTAGTCGGCTGCTGCATCGGACTGGTCCTGGTTTTCATCGTAACCCGTCTGGTTGCCCAGTCTGAGCCGTTACCTGGCTGATTGGCAGTTTCATCACAGTTTTCTCTACTCCGGCAATTTAAACTTCTGTCCGCAGGGGCAGAAATGCAATGGATGAACCAGATTGTCGGTTTTGCATGCAATAGTTTTGATATTGCGCCAATTATCGCTCGAAACCCGCACGTGGCAATAGCCCCGTGCAAACCGCATTCACAAGCGCTATAGAGTGCACTTAGTATATTCCAGCGTTCATTCATGCATTTGGTGACATGAGCGAATGCAACCAGGCTCGACCCATGCAGACAATTCTATCTACCCGGATGGAGCTGTTGTTGTGAGCTTTCCTCGGCGTTCCCCCCGATATAGCCAGGTCCAATGGAATATAGTGGTGATACCAGCGAACGTCTGGTAGATCTTTGCAATGCGAATATAAACGATCAGACGAGGGCAGCCGTTTTCAACGAGTTGCGATTTGCAACACCGAGCGAGCCCGAGCAAGGCGTTATCGGCAGTTTCGTCAACTCCGCCGTGTATGCCGGACTGCAGTCTCCCGCTATCGGTGTGAGTCAACTTGTAGATCGCGTGGCGGGAACTGATCTTGAGTCGAGAGCTCAATTCATGGCACCTCCTGAAGAGGCAGAGTTCGGCAGCTCTAACTGGTATTCTCAGCAGTTCGGTGGTGCTGTCGGAATGATTGCACCCTTCATGGCTTCAGCGGCCATGACGAGAGGAGCCCTTGGGCGAGTCGGCCTGGCAGCGGGCGGTAGGAGCCTGGTAGCGTCGCAGCATTTGTTGTCTGCTAGAAATGCGATTCATTTAACTGAAGCTGCCACCAGTGGATTCGTTTTCGACTTCGCCACCAAGCCTGTACATGAGTCAGATGAAGACTTTTGGATAGCTCGAACCAAGCATGGTGCGGTAGGAGCACTCACCTTCGGTACTCTAACGGCAGGCAGTTTGGCAATGAGACAGCCGTTCATCAATCACATGGCAAGAATGCCGGTCGTCCAACGCAAGCTGACCGAGATTGGCATTGGCACTGCATCTGGTTTGCCTGCCGGATTGGTAAGCGCGGAATCAAACGCTCTTCTGACTCACGGGCGTCATGCCAGTGTCGAAGAGTTCGCGAAGTCTGCTTACACTATGGCCTTCGTCGGCGGTGCTCTCAGCGGGATGCATCAGCTTCCTGGCCAGAGGACGAGCCTTGCCGAGCGAGTTGTTGAGCAAAGTAGCCAGAGGGATGGTCGCGATGTGTTACGGAATGCCCTCGCGGCCAAAGAGGCGAGAGCGCGTGTTGATGTGCGCGATGGTGAAGCTACCCCAGGAGGAAACGAAGAGCAGTGGTTGCCGGCGTCATTACGAGGAAGCCGATTGGCGGCTGCGGATGTTCCTGCTACAGTTTCGTTTTCCGTTGAAGTAAACGAGTCTTCAGGTAGAATTGCTGGTGTAGATTTGCCTCCGGCAACTGATCTCGTATCTACAAAAGTAGTGGACTCTCCTGTCGGCAAGTATCGCCATCATCAGTATCGAGATGGAACTTCGGTTCTTTATTATCACGTCGACAGGCTGATTGTCGTTGAAAGACCTGATGGTATCAGAGTCACTAAAAGTCCCAACGAGATCAACACGGAGTTTCCGGATGGTTCTCACAGCATGAGCAACTCTCACTACACAATCCGCTCTTCCCCCGATGGACAGCAGAGCGTAACACGGACGAGGTGGGGCGACGGTGTTGAAGGGTGGGAGGGATTGAATACAGCAGCGAGACTCGATCTGCTCGCTACTCTAGATCAAGTACCTCATGGCGGGAACGCAATTCCCATGCTGATTGAAAAGGGTCTCTATTATGATTCTAACCCTGATGTGCAAGCCGCTGCTCTGCGTGCTATCCCTCGCATACCAGATGGACGAGAGCAGTTTGATGTCTGGTCCCTCGCCTGGAATCACCGCCCGCAGTACCATGACGAGCTGTTTGGTCAGATCGGGCAGCTGGCACCAAGAACCAGGGAGCAGATATTTTCTTCCGACGGAGCATATACGATCGGCACTTTGACTGATGCGATGGCCAGGCAAAGAGCGAATCGATTAGCGCCACCTGGAGCTGATTTTCAGCGTGAAGCGGTGGACGAATACCTGGGGATAGTGAGGCGTCTGCCGGAAGCGAATCGGCAACGAATTTTCGACTCACTCTCCCTCAGGCGCGACGGCGTTGAGGCCGGCCGATTTACATACTCGGGCGGACAAGTGATCGAACCGCTGGTGATGAGAATAGTAGACGGAATGAACGCCGGCGATCCTCTGGTTA
>CAYTDR010001101.1:0-2928 GCA_964436185.1 uncultured Candidatus Obscuribacterales bacterium
TACCGATCGTGGCGGTAGCTGCTACGGCAACAATGGTAATGATTGTTTGCTTCATTCCAAACTTGCGCAACCAACCAGTCTTGTCGTCCAGCACGGTGACTATTTTTGATGGTGCAGAGGAAGTCGAATACCTCTCGTCAGGCTTCGATTCGGCTGAATATGAATCACTCGAATTGGGCAAATGAAGAGGGCGTGCCGGGTGTATTGGGACTCCCAGGTCCTGAGCGGACCGGAGGTCTGACTTTTGCTGATCGGTCGACTGAGTATCGCGGCTTTGCTCCGGATCTCGCTGAGCCAGCTCTCCGGATTCATGCAGTGATTTCAGCGTCAGTTCGGGCTTCACAGGAGCACCTCGCAATCCGGATTCAATAATAATATCGGAAGAATCCGGTCAACCGGATGGCAAGAGTACGATCATTATGAGATTGTTTCAATCATTCGGGACCTGTTCTGATATTCCTTTAATAATGCTGGTTGGGCAGCCTCCTCTTGACAGGCGGCTTTGCGCTGGATCCTGTCAGCCTTGATGGACTTGAGGCGAACACTACAAAAACTTTTTTCAACAGAGCACAGTTCTGCCTGGATTTTGGATAGTCAAGCAGGTGTAGCTCGACGAACTTGTGAATAGGCTGCGCGAGTAGATTGTGGAGGGATTGAAACTGTTCGAAAATTACAGGAAAGATAGAGCAGTTGGTCAGTGAGAAATTGTTGGGATTCCTTTTATTTGTACGTAACCTATAATCCAGAATGCCACAGATCTCGGGATGGGTGGCGGTATATGCGATGTGTATTGTGAGCGCGAACAAACAGATATGATTGCCACTGGTGTAAGAAAGAGCAGAGGCCAGGCAGCAAAAGCAAGTAGAGTGCGAGTCCTTCTGGAGCAGTTGAGCAGCACCTGCGAAACGGCAGCAGAGGATACCCTCTTTCAGTTGTTTGGAGCGGAGCTCAATTACAAACCATGCGAAATCGCCATCTCCAGAGACGGATGGCGTAATGACGTATCTGCATTCTGCCTGAACGATCCGCGTTTGATTGCTGTCGCTGCTGAGGACAATGTGTTTCATGTTGTTCATGTTCAATTGAAATCAGTTGAATTGAACTTCGGCTGGGAGAGGAGCGTAATCGGTGCATTGATCGATGCAAATCCTCATGCCTTGTTCGTCTTCTCGAACATTCTCAATAATCGATGGCACTTCATTAACGTCAAGTCCGCTGGTATCACGGGCGGTGTTCTGATCCTGCGCAGAATAGCGGTCACACATGATGAGCGCCTGTCCATGGCATCGCAGCTCTTGACTGGATTAGATGTGAGCCAGCTCCGGAATAACGCTCACGGTCCAGCCCTGCAGGCGGTGCAGGAGCTGCATGAGCGCGCGTTCGATGTCGAGCAGATTCAGAGGAAATTCTTTCAGGCTTTCATCGAAGTATACTCTTCGGTGTTAGTGGGCGTTCGGTTGAGCGTGGACGATCGACGATTGTCTGCCGATCTGACTCAAGGGCTGCTCGATCGGCTTATTTTGGCTTACTTCATTCAGCGAAAAGGCTGGTTTGCCAATAATTGTTTTTACTTGAATGATCAGTTGCGAGCGATCCTTGCCGAAAAAGATTCTGATGCTCAATACTTTGCTCAGATTTTAGAGCCGCTCTTCGACCGGCTAGCAGGTTACAATCCACAAGCACAAGAGACTCTGTTGACGCCGTCTCTCTCCGGTGTCTTTTCAATCTCACCCGAAGCGCGAGCGGTATATCGTTCTATAAGCGACCAGACGTACTCATTCATCTTCAGCGAGCTTCTGGAACGATTTAATTTCACTGTGGCTGAAAATACGCTTTTGGACGAGGAATTATCGATCGATCCGGAGATGCTTGGCAAAATATTCGAGCAAGTGATACTGCAGCGCAACAGCAATCCTGAAGCAGACCTACGAAAAACTAGCGGCTCTTTTTACACTCCTCGTGTAATTGTGCATTTGATGTCGCAGCAGGCACTGACAGTCTATCTGACCAACTATCTATCAAACGCGCTTGATCTCAATTGCGAAGCCTTACAAGGGCGAATCGAACAACTGCTCGCGCTTCCTCCAGCAGAACAGTTGGATGAAGAGTGTATCGGCAAGCTGCATTCGCTTATTAGTGCAGATGAGGCGGAAATTCTGAAACAGGCGATATACGAATGCAGAGTCTGTGATCCTGCAATCGGATCTGGTGCTTTCATTATCGGCATAATGCAAGAGATGGAGAGCCTGATGGCCAGGCTCGATCTTCGCTTGTCGGGAAGCGAAGAGATTGGGCGTCGCAATTACAGATATGACGTAAAACGGCATTTGATAGAGTCTTCTCTTTACGGTGTAGACATTCAGGAGCAAGCGGTAAGGCAGTGCGAACTGCGTCTCTGGCTCTCGCTTCTAGTGGATCTTCATATCGACGAAGACGCTGATGGAAGTGTGAATGCAATTCCACATATGCCTACCCTTGCTCATCGAGTGGTTGTCGCCGACAGCCTACTGGAGCAGTTTGTGGGTCGAGTGTTGATGGAGAGCCCTTTACTGCCTCGGTGCGACAACGAGACTCATGAAGTGATGGCCTTGTTGAGTCGTGACAAGGTTTCCTATTTGCATGAAACGGACAACCTGACGAGAGCGCTGCTCGCTTTAAAGATTGAGCTCAATAAGCTGCGCCTGGCCCGCCAAATCATTGATGGCTCCGGAACTGGTGTGCGGCAAACGCAACTGAACCTTCCTATTAAGGCTAAGGGTGGGACAGCAACTGACGTAAAGCGATCCGACGAAATTCAAGCCGCGATATTGAGACAAGCAAGCGAGATCCTTCAGGTACTGCATGACGTGGCTGGTATCGCAGGCAGTGAAGGGCAGGCGATGAAGCATAGCTTGGATGCCGGCGCTATCGAGCCAGAACATCTGCTAA
>CAYTDR010001102.1:0-2926 GCA_964436185.1 uncultured Candidatus Obscuribacterales bacterium
CGTGTAAAACCGGTCCGAAAGGCATCTGGTGGCAATGTTGCATGACTTGATTGGTGATTTTCATCTTCCGTCTCTTATGTGATTCTCGCTAGGGCTTTGAATATCTAGGCTGTCTGTTCACGTCTAATCGTGTCTTGTCCGTCGATGGCGGAGAACGCCAGCGCGAAAAGTGCAAAGAGTATGGTTCCGCCGAAGACACCACGGGAAACTTCGTGCAGCTTATGGAACTCCTGAGCTTTCGCCTGATCAGCCCCGATGAATGGCTGCAACTCTTTCATCGGTGGGACGATTCCGAATGCGAATACGAACGTCGCTGCTATGCACAAGAAACTTGCGACGTAGCGGGCGACGGTGAGCTTGTTTCGCTTTTGCGTGGCGAAATTGAACGCCTCGGTCAGCAGAAGAGCAATTGCCGCACCGGCAGCCACTTTGCTGAATTCTATGAAGGCTGGAGCGTTGATAGCGGCTGCCTGGCTAACCGGGATTCCTTTGGCTACTGCGGCCTTCACGAGAATAACGGCGACGAATACGACTGCTGCTGAACCACCGAAAAGAATCGACAGCGAAACAAGACGCAAGACTTTGTTGACTTTGGACATATTTCCCCAGCATCCATACTTTGACGCGACCTGACACCATGCAGCCGAACCGTTGCGGCGATGGTCCGCTATGAGTGCGGTCCAATGAAGCTCGCCTGTCCGGGCTCGGCTAACAAATCGTCCTTTGACGAATTCGTCGATAGTCTTACTTATACCTATAGGTTGTCCAATTAGAAATATAGAAGGATCAGTGCTGACGTGTTTAGAGCCCTGATTTGTTAAGAAGTTCATACTGGGAGGGGTGAAAGGCAAAATGGCTTTTTGATATTGAACAGACCGGAGCGATTAGGCGCTGCTAATCAATCTACTGAAACCGACAGAAACTCGTCGACCTTGAGATTGTTCGATGAACGATCGCTGTCACTCGCTCCCTCGATCATCAGACTGCGGATGAGGCAACGAACGGCACGGGCGATTTTTGTAAGCAGGTCCATGAAAAATGATCCGCGACAATCGCTATCCACACCCTCGCTTCCCTGTCTCCGAGCTTGTCATCGATGCCACAGAGCCGGTTTGAATGCTAGGATGGATTATCTTCACAGAGAGATGTGCCCTGCAACGATGTGACAGCCACGTTCTGATTCGGCCGGCAACGTGCAACGCTCGACGGAAGCCCACTATCAGGAGACCAGCAATTGAAACCGATCAAGACTGTCGAGGTGATTCCTCTATTGCCGCCAGAACTCGAGCGTCTGCGCGTTCTTGCTTACAATCTGCGCTGGTCCTGGGATTATGAAACTGTCGGTCTTTTTCAGCGTCTCGATCGTCTGCTGTGGGAGTCGACCAACCACAATCCAGTTTTGATGCTGGGCTCAATCAGTCAAAAACGACTGAATGATGCTGCCCGAGACGAGGGATTCCTCGCCCATCTCAATCGCATCTGCGAAAAGCATGACAATTATATGTCTTCAGCAACCAGTTGGTTTAAGTCGGCTTGCAAAAGTCAGGATAAAACCACATGCGGTACTATCGCCTATTTTTCGGCAGAGTTTGGAATCACTGAGGCGATGCCGATTTATTCTGGAGGTCTGGGCGTACTTGCCGGAGATCACATTAAGGCTGCTTCCGAGTTAGGCGTGAATCTCGTTGGCGTTGGCATCGTATATCAGCAAGGATACTTCAGGCAGTATCTTAACCCGGATGGTTGGCAGCAGGAGAGCTACCCTCTCAACGACTTCTACAATCTCCCAATCGTCGCGGTGAAAGATGACAATGGTGCACCGCTTTTGGTATCGGTAGATTTACCTGGCCGCAAGGTGTTTATCAGGATCTGGAAAGCCCAGGTCGGTCGAGTTCCACTCTACTTGCTGGATACCAATGTTCCCCAAAACAGTCAGGAAGACGAAAACATTACCGATGCCCTCTATCATGGTGAGCGGGACATTAGAATGCAGCAGGAGATCGTTCTCGGAATTGGTGGCATGCGAGCGCTGAAAGCGTTGGGAATCGAGCCGAGCGTCTGTCATATGAATGAGGGACATTCTGCATTTCTGGCTCTGGAGCGCATACGAATGCTGATGAGGGAGCACAAACTTTCTTTCGACGAAGCTAAAGAAGTCGCCAGAGCTGGTCAGGTATTCACCACGCATACAGCCGTGCCTGCCGGCATAGACAAGTTCGAGCCGGAACTTGTGGAGCGATACTGGCGCGCCTACTACGAAGATGTGGGGCTCAATCGTCGAGACTTTCTTGCACTGGGCAGAGCGGACATCAACGATGACTCGGAACTTTTCAGCATGGCCAGTCTGGCAATCAAATGCTCCTCGCGCATCAATTCAGTCTCGAAACTTCACGGTGAAGTGAGCAGAAAGCTGTTCAGCGATATCTGGCCGAACGTCCCCGAGCATGAAGTTCCCATCAGTCATATCACCAACGGAATTCATGGTCAGACCTGGGTCTCGGCAGAAATGGCGGAACTCTTCAATCGTTATATAGGGCATCCCTGGTCGGAACGTCTGTCTGATTCGGATTCCTGGAAACAGGTGGAGGAGGTTCCTGACGAAGAGCTCTGGCGTATTCACGAGGCGAGGCGGCAGGAGCTCGTCAATTTCTGTCGCAACAGGCTGAAGAGACAGCTAGAGAAAAAAGGTGCGATGCAATCAGAAGTACGAGAAGTGAGCGAGGTCCTTGATCCTCACATTCTCACCATCGGATTTGCACGCCGTTTTGCCACTTATAAACGGGCTACTTTGCTGCTCCAAGATCCTGAGCGGCTCACTGCGATTCTGACCAATAAAGATTTCCCGATTCAGATCATTATCGCCGGCAAGGCTCATCCTGAAGATACTCCTGCCAAAGAGCTAATCAAGCAACTGGTGCGTTTCTCG
>CAYTDR010001103.1:0-2922 GCA_964436185.1 uncultured Candidatus Obscuribacterales bacterium
ACCAACGGAAATTAAGACATTCGCCTTCACCCTCTTTCAGCCCATTGCGAAAAAGAGAAACGGCGTTGCGAATCCCGCGGATAGCCTTGTAAACTACACTAGTTTCTTTCCATTCGGCAAAGATTATGCCGACGGGATCTCTCTGTCCACGGGGTGGATAGCCGGCTCACTCGGTGGCGCGAAATCAATCATCGCTAGCCAGCTAGCGGGCCGCGGTTCGGTAAAGATTTTTTCCGGTGGCTCCGCATTGGACGGGGGACCGTCAATCTACCTGGGATCGTGCAGGTGCGGTAAAGATGCCCGTTTCCGCGAGACCGCGAGCTTCAATCCGTTCACTGAATCCGGTGGCGTCCGGGTGGCGACGACAAGTACGACGACCGGCGCACACCTCCTGGTGAGCGGTTGTGTGAACGGCAAGAATCAGGGAAGCGTCCTCAAATACGATTTCGCAAGACCGAATGCTCAGGCAACGACACTTGCACCTGAGCGTCTGGGAGAAGTCTGGTCCGGAAGAGCATCGTCACCTGCTGCCCTCGGCGGTAACTAACGATCCTTCGTTCCGGCTTCTTAAAGTGGGAGGATTGTAGCGAACATTGTAATTGACAAGGTGACGTTCAAAATTTGCTTTATGGACGTGTATTTTTGCAGTTCAGTCACACCCCTTTTTTTCTTCGGAGTTGTTAGTGTCCTATTTGGTGCGACAGCGGCAACGATGGCTTCCGGTTTCTTTCTATTAAAGGCACTTAGAGTCAGCTGGTTGAGCTGATCGTACACTTTCGAGCGATCATGAAATAGTGCCAGCCCCGTCCAACTTAGCAGAGCTGGTAGTCGGTTGGTGAGTCGCCTAGTTGTCCATACTCGCGAATGGCATTGGCTACGGGTTCCCATCTACTGAACTCTTGCCCCGCCCGCTTTAGATGTTTGTAGACATGCACTTTCGGGACCTATTCGACTCTTTGACAAAAATTGGTCAGATACTCACCTGATAATGAATTTGCAATGAACCTGCGGAGAACATAAGTTTCTGCTTGGGTGGTTGAAAAAACTTTTTGATCTGCATCGAATTTGTATCTTCTCCTGTATATAAACCTCTTCCAAGTCATTCAGCTGGGTGAACTTTGTTTCTCAATCGACCATCAGATAATAGCTCCACAGAATTCGACGAGCCATGGATTCCGCCACTCGCCGACGGATCGGAGAATTCGCAAGATTCGAACGACAGTACTGGCGATGATGCCCTTCAGTTAGATTGGCAGAACACTGCTAACAATCCAGAAAGATCGACGAACGCACCTTTGAAGTTTGGATGTTTGGACCTGCCGTCTGTAGAGCTTTTTGATCCGCTTGAATATTCCAACGAGCGGTTCGATGACGAGACTGATCCGGAAGAATCCCTTACTAACGACGAAACCGATCCAAAAGACGAAGAAAAACTGGATGAGATTGATCCTGATGTGGATGATGAGGTCGATCCTGACGACAACATCTGCCGAAGCGATGAGCCTGAAGAGACATCGTTCGAGTCTGGCAACTGGCGAACAACAAGACGGGTCTCGGAAAACGATGAAGAAATAGAGCATTCATTGAGTGGCAAAGCATCTGAGAGATGGAGAATCACACGTAATGACAGGGGTGAGGTTGCTGCTGTTGCGCCCCAGATGCGCAGAGATCCTAACCCTGACAGAGAGTTTCTCCGCCAGTCCCGCACACAACTGGTGGCTCAGATTGAGGCGAGCCGGCTGTCGGAACAAGACAAATTGGCGCTCTTGCAAAACATGCAGCGACTCGAGCAGGATGCGCGCGACGGCAGGATGGGAACGATCATTGAGCCGGTGAGAGCATCCCTCTCATCCACTTATATGCATGCTCAACGCTTGTTGCGACAGGGTGCGTCTCTTGCCCAGATTTCTGCAGCGCTTGATCCGAATGCTGCGAGCAGTCAGGTTTTCCAGGATACTTCAGGAAGATTTCTGGACAGAAGCAGAAGAGGCGCTCTGGATGAGGAGCGGGCTCCTCAAATGTGGACCGGCAACATGACTGCCGTTGCAGACTCGAGAATTTTCACCGCCAGTCTCAACGGCAACGAGGTGGAGTCCTGGAGGATATCGCTAGACAATCGTGGCAGGGTTAGACGGCTTGACATGCTTCGGCATGCGGACCCGGAGCCGGACAGACAAGGGCTTAACGAAGCTCGCCGGGAGTTGGTCGCAGCCATTCACGGCTCAGGCATGAGAGAGTCGGAAAAAGTGGAGTTCTGCAGAAATCTTGCGCAGATAGAGGCACGTGCCAGAGCGGGAGAAATGGGCACGGATATGGGAAGAATCAGGCAGGAGTTGGCTGACACTTATCGAGCGATGACACGGTTGACAAGTGACCGGTCGGAAAGACCAGTTTCGCTTGCACAACGGCTTGTCCTGGTTCGTCAGCTAGCCCATCAGTTTGCCGATACCCAGGACATCGATCAGGGCATAGCAAGCGATGCCTGCCGAATTTCTGCTGTGGAATGCCGTCTTTCGGTCACGAGACCATCAGTGGTGGCGCGAGTAGTCGCCGATGCAGCAATTACAGGAAGAATCACAATTGGTGCTGGTCGGGAAGCGCGTACTGTTCAGCTTGGTGACGAAAGCAGACAGCCCGCGTCTGAAATCTGCACTCGCGTTCCCAAACCTCAGAACGAGCGCTCCTACGCCAGCCAGCTCTTCCAGCTCGCGGTCATGAACAGAATGGGTTACGAACCACTCTTTGTTCGCGAACACATTTACTTCAGTAATCTGGATCTGCCAGAAGGGACTGCAAGAATTCGTGATTACGAGCGACTGAGCTTTGCCCAAAACCGGGAAGGCAGACGGGGAGCATCGACCGAAGAGTTCCCGAACGGTACCCTGACCAAGAGAGACAACGGTATGCGTGTTCTCGGGTGGA
>CAYTDR010001104.1:0-2917 GCA_964436185.1 uncultured Candidatus Obscuribacterales bacterium
ATCGCCGGTGGAGGATAAATCCTCCGTCGATTCGCTCTCGGCTACAGCGAGGGGCGCAACTGTGGATTCCGGTGCCTGCATCGACACCATATACGACACCAGAGAGAAAGAGGGTGCCTCACCAGCGAATTCATGCGAATGCACTTCTGCATCTGTTTCTGCATCCGCATCTAAATCCGCAGCGTGCCATCGCTCGGCATTCACTTCTGCCTTACTCACCAGGTCCGGCGATTCAGGCACATGGGTCTCGGGTGAGAGACACTCCATTGAGACTGCAAAACAAGCAAATTCGCTGGGTGCCTGGATGAAGACATCAGAAGTCGGGCTCAGTTCACCGATCTCGATTGTCACAGCTTTGGTCCAACCGAGTGTATCGCTCTGCACCACGACGATAGAGGGAGAAGCCGCCGATTCCGTGGCTGAAAGATCATTCTCGGCGCCTGATTGGCGTCGCCCTTTGGTTTTCAGCTCATCGTTTCGATGCTTTGGCGTCATGAATGCCCGCAAGTGCGGTTAAACCGACCTTTCTTAATCCTCGACCGATGCAAGTAACGGTGGAGGGAGAACCTCTTGTCGATATAATACCGCCAAACGGTTTTTAACTGCTGTGTCAGGCAGAAAACTTTGCGAAGCTGCCAGTCTTCCAACCAGATCGACATTCGCAACAGCCGAGACTAAGGCGACGCGGCTCAAGCCTTCGATGAGAGCACCGGCCTGGCTCGCTTGCTTCTGTTTCCGGCTCTCACCAATTGCATGCACACTAACACCCAAACATTTCGTCGCGATACATATGCTTCTGGTACTTCAGGAAGCGCTCATAGAGGCTCTCGCTTCCGTTTACGAGATCGGATGAAGCTGCTCTCTGCGCTAGCGTAGTTGTTCTACAAAAAACCGATGCGCCAGTACCGCAAGGCAAACTCTTAGCAACAGCTCTCTTTTATCTCTGAAGGCGTCCTTCTCGACAAGTTTGCACGGTATCGCAGTCTGCCTGTATTTTGCCAAATTGGAATCCGCCTTGCCGTCCCGCGGGTGTCACTTAAAACATCTTCATGGGTCTTTATGGAGCAAACTGTCCGCCTGCACAAGTTGATCACGATTGCAGCGTCGCTGAAACATTGATGTCTTTCGGCTCTGTCTTACCAACTTCACAATCTTATCCCCTCCAGCCGATGACAACCCCTGCCACGTCGAGGAAAGCGTGTGGCAGCCCGACTTCAGAACGCAGCATGTAGGCTATGATCGTAGATCCGCGCCAATCATCTGTGTTAAATTAATGACAGTTCGATGAATCTCTCTGCTCTGCCTGGCTCAAGCTTTCAAAGTGCTCGCACGACAAATGACGATAAAATGCGTTCGCATTGAGTCTTGCAGACAGGTGGATTATTTGGCACAGTCGAATGCGATCTGCTCGGCGACATACTTTCCGGACCAGGATTTATTTTGTGAATAAGTCGAAGAAAGAGCTAGTCAACACGGTCGAAATTTTCGAACGTCCTCGCGTTCTGATTCTAGATTCCGCGGATCGAAAATGGTGGACCGAGCAAAAAACCAATCTGGTCGTTGACATCACTCTGAGCAACGACGCGTCTGAAGTTTTGCTGAAGGCATCTCAGATTGAATTTGATGCCATCATATTAGGTATCATACCCGGAACCGAAAAGAAATCGATTTCATTAGCAGAAGAGGTGAGACAGTTGCCTTCCGGCAAGAATATGCCGGTTGCCTTCCTGGTAGCGGAAGAAAGCATATCCATCGTGACCAAAGCCGGTCTTCTCAACTCTGTCGTCCTGGTCAAGCCGCTTAAACACGACATGATCGCAAGCTGCATCACCAAGCTGTTGTCTTTCAATCGGCTGAACGCTTTCGTAATCTCGGAGTCACCACAAATAACGGCGCAACTCGTCAGTTCATTGGGTGAATGCGATTTGCATACTCATTTTACTCTTCGACCTAACAGATGCTTCGAGTTCTTGTATGACTACGAGCCTGAAATCGTCTTTGTCGACATTGACATCCGCTCGCAGGAGCCGACTGCATTATGCCACCAGATTCTAGCCAATGAGCGATGGAAGGAAAGTATTGCCATAATAATCTTCAGCTCCAAGGGTGAAGACTGCGATAAGCAGATGATGAATAGCTGCGGCGCCAATGGCATGATCGATTTTTCAAAATCTATTACTCGAGTATCGAAAAACCTGATCGAATTGGCTGGAGACATGAAGGAAAAGCGTCGCAATCGAGACTGCGATCCATTGACCGGCCTGCAATACAGAGACCACCTCTACGAAAAGTATATCCCGCTTTTGAAGTCGACCATTCCTGCATTCTTCAATCTAGTCTGGCTCGACGTACAAGATCTGAAAACCATAAATGCTGACTATGGACACGAGGTCGGAGATAGAGTCGTCTACACAATCAGCTCTTTCTTTCTTCAAAGGTTGGAGGCGGTTCCCTCTTTTATTTGCAGGTGGGATTCCGACGAATTCATCATCGTGTTGAAATGTGCAAGAGACGAGGCTGAACAGCTGATCGAAAATGCAATTCTAGACCTGCGTTTGATCAAAATCGAAGGGCTCGACAAAGACGTGAGCCTAAACGCAGGCATTGCTCAACTTTGCGATGACGGACAAACGCTCGATGAGTTGTTGGATGTAGCAAAATGGAGACTGCATACAGCGAAAAGGGAGTCTGTTCCGCTCGTTTCCAAGTAACCTTTTTTCAAAAGGATGTATCCCTGTGACTATCCGTGCGCACCGCGCAGAAGGATGGTGAAAGTTGTTCCCTCACCGGGTTTGCTCTTCACCATAATGTCGCCATTGTGCAGCTCCACAATCGCCTTGACGATTGACAGTCCGAGCCCGCTGCCTCCTGCTTCACGCGAGCGATCCTTGTCCACGCGATAAAAGCGTTCGAACAC
>CAYTDR010001105.1:0-2913 GCA_964436185.1 uncultured Candidatus Obscuribacterales bacterium
GAGCAGATAGTCTAATACTGGCAAAGAAGTTCGATAAAGAAAAATGGGACGCCAATTTAGGCTCTGCTCGCGCAGACATAGCCGATCAACTCCAACACAACCATACTCTATCTGGCTTAGACACCCGAGAATTAAAGAAGTTACTTGGCGACCCAGATGACCAGAAAGCTGGACCGACTCTAGAAGAGGATGATGAAGGATTTGAAGATGAAAGCTTTGAAGATGAATCATGGGAATACAATCTCAAGAATGCAGATGGACAAAATGTAAAGTTGACGGTCCTTCTCAAACGTGACCGCGTGATTGGATCTGCATTGGAGACCCACTTCAAGACCATAACGAAGAAAGGTTGGTAGATTCGGTTTGATTTCACAAGATGCCGATTTATTTTTTGCTCTTGCGGCGTTCCTAAACCAGTTTCTTCAGCTGGTTATTCAACAATTTATCGAACAGATCGTAAGGATCAATTGGTGCAAAACTCCAAAGATGGTTGTCGCAATTTTGTTGGGAAAACCCTGGAGTAAACCTGTTCTCGTTGACTGCGCCTGCTGATTATCCTTCGAGAATGGCGAAAAATCGCTGATGCTAATATGATGCAAAATGCGAACGGGCAATGAAAAATGTGAGTCGCGTTTAGTGGAGAATAAGTCTATGCATAAGTCAGTTTGGATTTTGACGCTCCTCGCATCACAACTAATAGGGTGTGCATCAATTGCACAGAACCAATCGGAAGGACAGAGGCTCTATGATCAAGCCTCTAAATTAGACTTGACTGAGAGGACTAACAAAAAGATCGCGGTTCCTTTATTCCTCAGGGCTGCTCAATTGGGTCATTCCGATTCACAAGCGATGGCTGGCTGGCTGTACGAAAAGGGAATTGTTGTTACGCGAAACTTCGAAACGGCCGCCACCTGGTACCGCAAGGCCGCGGATCAGGGCAACTCGCTCGGGTTGGAAAGGCTGGGAAGAATGTATGAAGATGGGATTGGTGTTCCCCAGGATTGGCGGCAAGCAGCTCAGTTGTACAAGGAGAGCGCCGATAAGGGAAATGCCAAAGGCGAGTTCTTGCTGGGCCGTGCCTATCAGTTTGGTATTGGCGTACCGCAAAATCGAAGCACTGCCATTTACTGGTTCCAAAGGGCTGGCAATCATGGACACTCTCGGGCAGGTGACGAAGCCAGGCGCCTGAGTTTCCCAGGTAACTTCATCGGCTTTATGGACGAATATGAGCATGCATTTGTCATCAATGGAAAACTTCGCTTTAGCTCCGAGCTTCATGGCGCAGATCCGGCCGGACAACTGTTCAACAATGCTAAAGAACGCGGTGTGTATATAGTGTCATTGCGAGCAAGAGTCGACAGCGACGAGGCGAATATTCGTGCACTATCTGATGAGTTTGATAGTCAACTGAGAGAGCGACGAATACAGGAGCTGATGGACAGGGGATACAGTCAGGACGAGGCTCGAAGGCGCCTCTAAATCGCATACTCTGGCAACCGCTGACTGGACATTTAGATTGACGAATCAAATCCTTACGGCTCCCAGTACCAGTAACTGATCATCAGGAATTGTCAACCAACCACTTCCCCAGGTCAAGGAAAAGTCGAATAGCGCTTCAGACGGTTCCTCTAGTTTAGCCAGCGAACTTAATCAGAGAGGTCCTTCCTCTATGACTTAGGGCTCGCCATGAAGTAACAACAGCATCATTACCATCCTTGTCCGACGAGGACCCAGGCCGCCCAGAAGAATGGGTGCTTCCAGTCCGGATTGTCCTTGTTGTCGCGTACGGCTTGCTGAGCTAATTTCAGAGCTTTTGCTCTGGGCTTTTTATTAATCAGAATCTGTTTGTAAAACTCTGTCATTAGGAAGCGTGTGGCGTCATCATCGACAGGCCAGAGAGATAGAACCAGTGATTTGACGCCTGCCGACATGAATGCCGAGCGCAGCCCGAGCACGCCTTGCCCTCGCTCTTCCTTTCCTCTTCCTGTGTCGCATGCAGAAAGGACCACAAGATCACAGTTGCGCAGGTCAAGATCGATCAATTCCTCTGCCGTCAGCTTACCTTCATCAGCTACTGCGATGGTACCAGAATCGGTGCTAATCGAGGCCGCGCTGGCTGGCACCAGTTTTTTGCTCACTTCGCTCCTTTTTGACGTCTTGCTCTCTTGGGGATTCTCGGATGTCTCAGTTTCAGGAGCCAGTAGAAACCCGGATGCGACCAGGGGATTACGCGCTGCTGCGAGTGTACCGATGGCTGTAGTCGATGCTCTCACAAGTGCCCTGGTGCCTCCGCGTGTGCCTGTGCTTGCAGGATCGCTCTCAGCGAAGAAACCGTGCGTGGCCAGATGCGCAATTTTAGCCTTCGGTAGTTCCTGACGCACCTTGTTTTTTGTTGGTGCTTTACCTTTCAAGGACACAACTTCAAACGGGGCGGACGAAGTGCCATTGATCTCTTTGATTACTCCGTCGATTGCTGTGATTTCCGCTGCAGTGTGATCGAGCTTCAAACTCTCGTCTTTATAGTCGATGTCCCCCACTAAGAGAATCTCGGATGATTTCATGGGTACTCCAGAAGACGCAGATGCCAAACCCTTCGCAATAGCATCTCTTAGCTCCAGAAACTCTCGTGGGCTGTCTACTTGTGCAACCAGGAAAGTCCTTCCTTCCGAGGCGTCGTCTGCCAGTTTGTTCCAGGGAAGCGAGAAAGTACCTCGTCGTCACATACGACAATCTTCGTGCAGTCGGCTGGAAGTCCATCAAGAATCGGCTTCCACAATGCAGTCTCGATCGTCTTCCACGACTTTGCTTCTCTCTCCTTTGCCTCTGACTTGAGTCTTACTCCGCGGTCATCCTCCGCAGTTAGCGTACGCTTCCTGCGTGTCAATGAAGAGAGTCCAAAATCGCGCCATTCCT
>CAYTDR010001106.1:0-2899 GCA_964436185.1 uncultured Candidatus Obscuribacterales bacterium
ACGCGGCCCGTAATCTTCAGCCATAAACTATACTGATGAAAGCAACCTTGCTTTTAGCTCGAGATGAAAATCATTAAGTTGATGGTCTTTTCTCCTGGACACTTGACGTCTCCCAGGCATCCCAAGCATAGGCCAGAAAATGAGCGTAAGAAGCAGCTTGCAGATTCTCCAGCCGAGACTCATCTACCTTCCTCTATAGAGGGTAAGGACGCCGGATGTAAACAACAAACATCCCCAGGCTCCCCGATTGCATATCTATAGTAAATGCAAAGCTCGACAAGCAATTGTGTTTTCAGTAGTTCGGTAAAAAAAATATGCAAACTCTTTCTGACCAAAATCCACCAAACAGCACCTCATTAAAACCAATTCCCTCTTGATATCTCGTCACAATCGGGAAATCCTGAAAAAACCCGGGACCCCATGCCACTTCCAGAAGATAATTGCAATAACCTAATGATTCTCAAGAGGGTCAAAATTTATGTAGTTAAATCTAGATGTCGCAAACTCAACGGGTTAAGGCCCAGCTAAAGGAGCGCCTGAAATGACGGGAATCTTCTACGACTTGAACAACCACGGACACGAGCAGGTTTCATTCTTCTATGATAAAGAAAGTGGACTTCGCGCCATCATAGGAGTACACAGCACTGTCCTGGGACCAAGTCTCGGCGGATGTCGAATGTGGAAGTACAACGACGAGCAGGAAGCTGTTAGAGACGTTCTTCGACTCTCCAAAGGTATGACATACAAAGCGGCTCTGGCCGGTCTCAACCTGGGTGGCGGCAAGGCTGTAATCATCGGTGACTCTCGTTCCGACAAGAGCCCCGAGCTGCTCAAAGCATTCGGCAGGGCCGTCAACTCGATGGGCGGTCGCTATATCACAGCAGAAGATGTCGGAATGACGGTTGGCGATATCGACACTATCCGCACTAAAACCGACTTTGCAGTGGGCGGCAGCAACGAAGGCGGCAGTGGCGATCCTTCAGTTATGACAGCTTTCGGTGTTTTCCAGGGAATGAAAGCAGCGCTGAAGTTCTCCGGACGCGGCGAGAAACTCGAAGGAGTAACAGTGGCAATCCAGGGCGTAGGCCATGTCGGCTACCACCTGTGCAGCTATCTCTCCGCTGCTGGCGCTCGTCTAATCATCACTGATATTTATCCGAATCAAGTGGACAACATTGTCAAAGAGTTCGGCGCAGAAGTCGTCTCTCCAGACAAGATTCACAGAATGGAATGCGATATCTTCGCACCCTGTGCATTGGGCGCCATTCTCAACGCCACCACCATCCCTCAGCTCAACTGCAAAATCATCGCCGGTTCCGCCAACAATCAACTGGAAACGGACAAAGACGGCTTCGACCTCTTCTCTCGCGGCATAATTTATGTGCCCGATTATGCGATCAACTCGGGCGGACTGATCAATGTAGCAGCAGAGCTGGATGGCTACAACCATGAGAAAGTGCTGGCCAAGGTATCGCGCATTCACACCACGATTCTGGACGTGCTCGAGCGCTCGAAAGAACGCAGAATACCTCCCCACGAATCTGCCAACGCGCTTGCCGAACAGCGCCTGGAGGAAGCCAGACTCGCGGGAAAGCGCACAACGACCTCACAGTTCCGTAGCGAATTCATGAGCACCAGAAAAATCATGGGTGAGTTTTCCGTCTCGAGCGTCAATTAGGCGTTAAGCAAGAGAACTCGTTCTAGATATCAGAACAGCGACGTACCAGCGTCGCTGTTTTTTTTACTCTGCAAATGCACTCAACCATTTCTCATCTTTTTGAGATTAGATTGCCCATATCCCCACCAGAGCTCCCCCCACAGTGACAATTATGAGCAATCTAACCCAAAGCGCCTCGACCATTCATGACACCTTTATCAACTATCGAGCCCATTTGCAGAACCTCAATCATCTATCCGAGGCGACAAAGAAAGCTTATGCATTAAGGATGTCTGTGTTTATAGAGTACTGCCAGGCCAACGCACTGGACCGTGAAAAGCTCGCCGGCCCAAACTTTCGAGCCGGGCTGACGCTGGATTTTCAACGCCATCTGCTCGAGGTTTCCGCGCTGAGAAACAACACGGTCAACGGCTACTTAACGGCTCTTGACCACTTTCTAGATTTTGCCGGACTTCAACCTGTAGAAAAATCCATTCGTCCGATGCGACGCGAAAAGAGAGTCTATAAGACCCTCACACCGGAGCAAGTAGTGCAATTTCTGGTGGCGGCCAGAAACTGCGATTCACTGAAGACAAAGGCACTGGCTCTGCTTCTTTTCTCGAGCGCGATTTCAGCCGGAGAGTGTGTCAACCTGAACATCAATGATGTTCGCCTGGACGCCAGCTCCCCTCACGTCCTGGTGAAAAGCGCCAGAGGACAAAAGTTTCGCACAATCAAACTAAACCCGGCTACCAAACAAGCCTTGAGCGATTGGATAAACAGCCGCAAAATTCCCGCCAACGAGAACACCGAGGAGATTCCCCTTTTTATCAATGACCGCGACCAAAAACGCCTGACGGCAAGCGGATTGGACAGCATCATCAGACATTTCGGGTTCAAGAACTTCATTGAAGTCTCGCCGCGAATCTTACGAGACACATGCAAGAGCAACATGGCCATTTCCCGTTCTTCTGCACGGCCCTTGTCAGCGGATCAGTCATCGGAGCTTGAGTTCTTCAACTCCTGGTCGATCAGAACTCCCCAGCCGGCAGCGGAGAACTCACAAGTCAATCGTTATCCCTTTCCTCACTGAGCAATGCAGAAATGCCAGGAAATGAGCGAGGAATTGACGGTTCCTCGCTCATTCCGTTTGGCGGCACGGTTTGCCAAAAACTGCTATATAACGGTTTGAAAGCACAACTTGCTTGGAAAAACGTCTACAGAATCATCTGCAAAAAGGTT
>CAYTDR010001107.1:0-2893 GCA_964436185.1 uncultured Candidatus Obscuribacterales bacterium
CGTCAACTAACCAACCCATCCAGTTTCAGCACTACCAAAACATTCCTCAGGCAGTTCAAGACTTGAACGCGGTTGTTTCTGCAGATTTCCCAAGATCACCAGGCCAAGGAGATTATCCATGAGCACTCAAAAAGCGACCAAGCAAATCAAGTTTATTCTTAATCCTGCATTGTCCGCCGGTTTCGAGGGGGGATTCGATGCCGACTGCACGGACTTGCTTGTGGCATTTAACGCCAGAGGGGATGTCATCCGTTGCTTGGAAGCCAGTGATTACGAAGCACGCCAACGCATGATCGAGGACCACATCGAGAACAAGGTGGCGGCCTCCGCTCGTCTGGTCCTGACTGGGTTCCAGAGAATTGTGCCTGACAACATCCGTGTCGCCTGCGGAATCTTTCAGGTGGCGCTGGAAACAGCTGAGAAACTGAAGGCCAAGCGCATCTCCGTCTTGGTTTCCTCCCAGCAATTCCGCGGTAACCTGGAGCAACTGGCGTCGGTAATCAAGTGCCGCACCAACCACTTCTGCTCCGCCCATCCGGAGCTGGCTCTGGAAGAGATTGAGATCCTCTGCCGCAACTCTGCCAAAGAGGCGATTCAAAAAGGGCTTAATCAAAACGATTCTGCCTGCATCACCTGCTTCAATTAACTCTTAAGTAACCTGATCGCTCAGGAGGTGCTCCTGCTGAGCGATTTCTAGAGGTCTTCAGCAGTAAGGAATCACACATGAGTAAGAAAGAGCCACTTCCGGTTCTGAATGCTACGCCAGAGGGCTTTCCAGTAACAATCACGGTCTCAGCGGTCCTCAACGGCACGACCGAAACTATCGATCGGGTCGACACGGATCTCCTGGTTTTGACCAAACTGGAACACACCATCCTCGGTGGCGGTCCTGCCAGCTTTGACGTCGTCCTCGGCGGCTGCATATCGCAGAAATTGAGCGAATCCCATCTTCAAGCTCATCGGGGTGACAGTCTTTTGTTCACGACCGGACACGAACAAATCAGGAATGTCCTGATCGTCGGCCTGGGTTCTGCGAACCAAGTCGGCCGCCGCACTATTTGCGGGCTTTTCGAGCATATCCTCGAAAAGGCAGAGGAGATTGGCGCCAGCAAGGTCTCCTTGCCGATCTTTCCTGGTCGCCTCATCACCTCCAATCTGAAAGGCACTCTTGCCGTGCTTCGCTGCCGCATGGCCCAACACTACAGCCGGGTAGATCGGGCGCGCATCAAAGAGTTCGAGATTCTTTGCACTCCGCAAGCCAAGCGCCACATTGTCAACGGACTTGCGATTCATGAGCCTTTGTGTAAGACCTGTCCTGCCCCCAGGATCACGGACACGGACTGAAACCTGATTGCCAGGACCCAACGCAGTGAACGAGTCAAAAACTTTCACTGCGTTGGGCTCCCTTTTGTGCCTATCCGTGCACCGCCTCGCCTTTGCGGTTCAGTTTCAGCTTCGTCGGGCTATCAGCATTGAAGCTTCTGACTAGCGACAAACACTCTACTTACAAAGTTGTCCTGGGTATCAGTACATGCAGCATTGGTCCATTTTTTTGTTCGGTTTTCCCGGTCTATTCATGAATATAGTATTCAAGTGCGATTTTGCGATTTTTTAGATGGACTTGAAATCAAAATTGGAAAACCAGGACAAACATTACTGGCCGACGTGAGAATCTGGGCTGTTTTAGGCAAACGAGATGCCAGGAACATGGCTCCTGGCATCTCGAAACTGACACTACTTAAGCCGACTTCAGACCGTTCTTCGCATCAGCCAGCCACGGGCCTGGAGATCATCTTGCCATTCACGAAAGCTCGACCGGTCAGCCTGCACGTATGGAAGTAGACCAGTCCGAAGAAAATCAAGCAGTGCTAAGCAACTGAGTAAAGACTGGCGCAGCCATAGTCGGTCCTAACGGCAAGATAGCGGTCAACAAATCGGATCGCGCATGATTTGACGATATGATCGGCGCGGAATTTGAGCGCACTTCCCATGGTGGCAAGATCGAAAATCTCGATCCACTTATTGCGTGAAACGGCCATTAGTCCTGAGGCATGAAACGCGAAGTCTCCGTTTGCCATATCGGACAGTTTCGGCCAGTCGGTTCTTTCCTTCATTTGCTGCACATCAAAGCAATGAAGTCCCCAAGTTCCGTATTCTTCCTGAATGAGAAGGTAGTTGCCGTCGGGACTGAAGGACAACCTTTTTACCATCTGGAAATTGCCTTTCAATGACCCAGCCTGTTGTCCGCTGCCGACATCAAAAAGTATGATCTCGCCGCTGCTGGAGCAGCATGCGAGGGTGGTGCCATTAGGAGAAAGATCGGCTTTCATTTGCAGGCTATGAAGTTTGTACTTTTCAGCAGTGACGTTCATACGCAAGATAGGCTGGCCCGCGCTGAGATCATGCACTACAATCTCAGGTTCTTCATACCATGCAGCTAAATCACCGCGCAGGCTGAGAAAACTAGCAGGACTCTTGTTTCGATCGGTAAGCTTTTTAAATTCTTGGGTTCGTAGTGAATAGCTGAATATTTGATGGTCGACAAGCAGAAGCAAGCTCTGCTGGTTCGGACAATATCGTGCTATCCACAGCAGAGTGTTCTTCTCCGGTAGGGGCACAACGCCGTTTAGGCGCGCATCTTCGTTAAGAAAGACCAGGGTATCACTCTCCAGGGTCTCATCGTACTGATTGAACATGAGCTGACCATCACCAAGCCCTTCCACGACCATTGCTCCCGTATAGCCACGTCCCAGGTAGCGATGCATGCGAGGCTGCCCGGGCTCAGCTGTGGGTGTATTGAGGACGAATCCTTTCTTCAGTCGTGCCCATTCCTCTTTTTCCGCATACGCGAGCGCCGCGGATTTGTCCGCCAAAATCTTCTCGCTCTCCTTCT
>CAYTDR010001108.1:0-2891 GCA_964436185.1 uncultured Candidatus Obscuribacterales bacterium
TCGCAAGAGCGTCTACCCATAGAGAATCGTGGCCGCTCTCGACAAACTGCACCGGCCACCCCTTGATAGTAATGAATTCGTGGTCGAACGTGAACCCATTCTCTAGACAATAGCCGTATATAGGTTCCAGCGATAGGACGACTCCCTCTTGTGGGGGCTCGAAAAGAAAGAAAATGTCTAAATCTTTGGTAGCGATCGGCTCGGTGTAGAACGCCACCGCTGAGGCACCGCCGACGGCATACTTGCCAATGACGCCTTTTTCGCGCATATCCATTAGAACGAGCGCGACATCAGCTATCTTTATCCGGTCTGTCATCAAGCGTCGATCTCCACCCGATAATCCTCGATAACCGGATTTGCAAGAACGTCTTTAGCGATCCGTTCAATCGATGTTCGAGCGTCGGAAATATCCATTGCAGGGTCGAGAGATATCTCAAAATACTTGCCCTGGCGAATGTCGCCGATGCCCGAATAACCGAGCGAATCGACTGAATGGTGAATGGCCTTGCCCTGCGGATCTAGAACACTGGGTTTGAGGGTAACAAAGACTTTTGCTTTCATCGGTCGCTCCAAAATAAATTGTTGAATCTAGCGTAATTTCTTGTAATTATCAAAGGCTTGTGTTAGATTTCACGTTAAATTTCTGACGAAAATCAAACTGATAACTAATTTAAGGAGACCTTAAAAACTTATGGATAACTCTGGAAAGTCGTCTATTGGACTCGATGGCAATGTCGCGGCTCTAATAGGCTGGATCATTGGGATTGTCGCACTAGTGCTGATATTTATCGAAAAAGATAATAAGTGGGTAAAGTTTCAAGCAATACAGGCCGTGCTGTTTCACGTCGGGTTTTTTGTCATCTATTTCGCGCTGAGCATCGTCGTTGTTATATTGGCCCAGGTATCTGCAGCTCTCGGATTTCTCGGATTGTTGCTGTTGCCCTTGTGGCTCGTGTGGCTCGGCGGGATGATCTTTGGAGCGGTCAAGTCTTTCCAGGGGGCGAATTTTAAGTTTCCTATCATCGGCGACATGGCCGAGAAATGGGCTAACGGCTAAGATCGGACGTACAGACTTTCGTTGCGGGTTCCTCCAAAGGAGCCCGCAATTTTTCTGTCCGCGATGCGAATCTATCTCGACAACTGCGTTTACAATCGTCCCTTCGACGACCAGTCACAGGAAAGAATAAAGAGTGAGACTGATGCGGTATTCCTAATCAAAGATCTAGTAGAAACCTCGAAGGTCGAATTGATTTGGTCCTACATTGTTCAGTTTGAATTGTCGAGAAATCCTTTCCCGAGACGTAGAGAATCAATCGCCCAATGGCGACAGATATCATCGAAGGAGGTCGGCCCATCTGTAGCGATCGTTCGAAGGCACTTGATCTTAGGAATCTCGGCTTGAAGGAAATTGATTCACTGCACGCAGCGTGCGCTGTCGCATCAAGATCCGACTATTTTGTAACCGTCGACGATCGTATACTTCGAAGAAAGTCGAGGATCACGGAAATTTCCATCATTGTGTTATTGGATTTCGTTTCGATCTTGGAGAAGCTATGAACGAACAGATACAAATTCGGGAGAGAGGATTGAACGCGTTGATAGCCGAACTGGGCCGCAGCGATGCGGATGAATTTCTGCGTATGATGGCCAACGATAGAAATGACTATACAAAATGGCGTGAATATCTGTTCCACGGAATGACCGTCGAGGAAATAAGCGCAGAAGCCGAAAAACTCTGGATAGATTCGGAGCCGAAAAGCCCCGCTTCCTAAAAAACTCTCCCAAATACCTCTTCAACATTCCTAAGATAATGTTTCAAATCAAACACCCTGGATATTTCATCCGCTGAGAGCGTTGACGAGATGTCTGTATCGCTTTTCACCAACTCCTGATAAACCCCGCCTTCATCCCAAACCTTCATCGCATTCCGTTGAGTCCAGACGTATGCGTCTTCGCGAGATATTCCCTTTTGAGTCAGCGCGAGCATTAGCTGTCCGCTAAAGACCAGGCCTCGCGTCAGATCGAGGTTTTTGAGCATGTTTTCGGGATAGACGACCAGCGTATCTAGCAGGCTGGCTGCTTTTGCAAGCAGGTAATCGAGAGTCGCGGACGAATCCGGCAGGACGATGCGTTCGGCGGATGAGTGAGAAATGTCGCGCTCGTGCCAGAGTGCTACGTTTTCGAGACCGACGATGGCATTTGCCCGCACGGTTCGGGCCATTCCGCAGATGCGCTCGGACAAGATCGGGTTCCGCTTGTGCGGCATCGCCGAAGAGCCCTTCTGGCCTTTCTTAAACGCCTCCTGAGCCTCGCGAACCTCGGTCCGCTGCCAATGCCTTACCTGTAAGGCGATCTTCTCAAGCGACGAGGCTACGATCGCTAGGGTTGTCAGATATTCGGCATACGATTCTCGCTGGATCACCTGCGTCGAAACATTCGCAGCTTCGATCCCAAGCTTTTCGCAGACACGCCTTTCGACGCCGGGTGAAAGGTGGGCAAATGCCCCGACCGCACCTGATATCTTCCCTTTCGAAACCGCCGATCTCGCACGCTCGAGCCGTTCGCGGTTCTGCTTCATGTCCTCGAACCACAAAGCCCAGACCAGACCGAATGATGTCGGTTCGGCATGAATACCGTGCGTCCGCCCGATCTGGGGCGTGTCTTTGAACTCGTAAGCCCGCCGCTTGAGGACTTCCATCAGCCCATCAACTTTGGCAAGGAGAATATCGCACGATTCTTTCAGCAGCAGGGCGTTGGCGGTATCCACCACGTCACTCGAGGTCAGCCCGTAATGAACGAACCGCGAAGCCGGGCCGATGTTCTCGGCCAGATTCGTCGTAAATGCGATCACATCATGATCCGTAGTTTTCTCGATCTCATTGATCCGCTCG
>CAYTDR010001109.1:0-2408 GCA_964436185.1 uncultured Candidatus Obscuribacterales bacterium
CGCGCGGTCAAAATGGGATCTTGCAAGGCTGATTTCTTTGTAGCGCTGGTGGAAGAGGAACGAGCTTTCTTAGTAGTCGGCGTCGGACGAAACTCAAAACGCGGAACAATATAAGCCTGGTTCGTTACAGGAGTCATCAGCTCTTTCAATGTCGCGACAAAGAGTTTCGATTGCTCATAAGAGACACCCGTAAGATATAGCCTGTGACACCCGTCTGCTCGTGGTGAGATTTTGATATCGTCTCTGGTGACACTGGCAGGAAGCATTTGCCTGCGTTTTAGCGCAGAAAGCACGGCACGGGAAACTCCGGCAAGGTTGCTTTCGTGATTGTGCCCGTCAAGAACACTATTTTTCGCTCTCGTGTAGGAGAGCCTATGTCGCACAAACGAGTAGATCACGATTGCCAGAAGCGGAACGGCAATCAGAAGAACAGGAAGATTGTTGCGCCACATTGAGTAGAGAATCAAGGAAAGAACAATTGTCCCAGATACCAGATGATCGATCCAAATGCCGGAGAGTTCGGATCGTATTCTTCTCGCATCATCTCTATAACTCGAGTCTCTCTTCAGATTGGGTGGTATTAAATACGGTGCACCCGTATGAGTAAACTCAATGCACTCGACCGTTGTGTTGTTGTACATCTCTCCGACTTTCCATAAATCATAAACGCGATCACGAGCCAGGGAACGACCCGTCATTTCTATGTTGAATTTATCGAACGATTCAAACACCTCTGCCGGCGTCAATTCCGAAAAGGCTTGATGAACATGACCGACGCCCCGTTCGATCTGACCATCATCTGCGATACCATAGAACCCTTCATGCTTGCGAACAAAGCGATTGTAATCGTTCAGGCCTTTCTCGAGGTGCGGCGCGATGCAGACAACATCCCAGTTGTTTGCTACTTTCCTGCCGCCCAGAGGATCGTTGGTCTGAATTCGAATACTTCGTCCCCTCAACTGTTTCACCGACACCGGTGCCGTGGTCGTGGTCAAATCCACCAGAGTGTTGAGCGCCTGGCTATCCCAACCTTCGCCGAAGAGACCTCTCGTGCCAATCAAACACTTGGTGATTCCCTGTTCGAACAGTTCCGTCGCCAATCGCACATAAAGCTTGCTGTCCCAGTTCGAGCTCGTCGCCGTGACCTGGCAATACGGGTCGCCTTCGAACTCTGAAACTTCCAGATCGATTTTTACGTTTTCCCTTTTCAGATAAGCCACGGCAGCCTCTTCGAACTGAGAGGCGATCCTCATGTCAATCAGCAATAACGAACCAGTGACCAGACACGGATGCAAATACTCTCCAATCGGACTCGCCACAACCGTTCTCAACACACCGAGCGCTCCCCCGCAGTCCTCGTTGAGAACATCTTTCACTGTTTGAAGACTGGTGGCTGACATACGCTCAAAATCGGTAACCACGATTGCTCGCAGTCGCTCTTGAAGAGAGCGGTACTCTATGGCGAGGATCTCCGCTGCTGCTGTTCCCTTGCTTCTGCTGAACGCCAACACACGATCGACCGGTGACGCTTGCCGTCGAAATCCTTTTTCTGTCAGTCCATAACCAAGCTTGCGCATCGCCCCCTTAATGCGCTCGTAGAGCTTGTGCGAACTACCATCTGCGCTTGTTTTGAGCTTATTGCTAGCATAATCCTCGAGCAGAGCCATCCAGTCAGTAATCACCATTGGCTGACTGAAATCGATCTTGTAATCGAGTTTGCGAGGGAACGGCAGGTGATAACGCCAAAGACATTTGCATATAGCAGTAGCCAGAACCGGTCGGTGACTGGTGAAACGCCCCCACTCTTGAGCCTCGGAAATGGCCACGGCCCGCCGGAGAATCCATGTGAGCAGAATCGACGCCCGCCCCTCGCGGTTTATTACTTTGCAGTCGGTGCGAGCGGCCAGGTCGGTGTAAAACTGAGTGGTATCATCGATGGGGCCAACAAGCTCCTCGAGGACAGCGTGGAAGTCTTCGTGCTGATTCTCGAGGAAGTGCAGCTCCTTAGCCTCTGGTTCCGTAAAGTAGACCAGATCCTGAAATGGTGCCAGTCCTCCTTCCCTCACCAGTGCGGGAGTAGGAACTTGATAGTCGATAGAGCCAACCAGACTGGAGTATCTCGTCTCCTGACGCTCGCTCTTTCCTTCCGGGGGAGTACCGGTCAGTGCAACCACCAGCGGATCATCCATCATCTTGAGCATGTGAGACATGATCACCGACCAGTAATCGGTAAGATGGTGGCACTCGTCAAAAATCACCAGTCCGACGGACTGCCTTCTCAACCACAAAAACAACTCGAGGGCGTTCGGGTGCAGAACCTCTTCCAGTTTCAGCACATCAGCAAGCTTCCTTCGCAGGCGGCTGAGATGTCGTGACATCTCTTTCTGATGGGACTTCGGATTATTCTG
>CAYTDR010001109.1:2418-2890 GCA_964436185.1 uncultured Candidatus Obscuribacterales bacterium
CAACAGCTCGAGGATTCGTAGCTCTGCCTCGCCTATGGACAGTCCTTTTGATTTGCGAAGTTCATTGACCCATTCTTTCTGCGCCAATTCGAGCAGATACTCCTTCTCTCTGCCAGGAGTCGAAAGAACCTGGTATGTGAGCACCGTAATTGGTTTCAGCGGCTTGTCTTCGTGAGTTCCAATCACGGATGAACTATCCAGCCCCGAATTCGGTGGCAGAAAGAGCGAGAGTTTCTCAGACCACTGTGCCTGAATCGTCGTTGTTGGGCAAACTATCAATGCCGGACGCTTGAAATTGGCCACCAACTGGAGACCTATAATCGTTTTTCCCGCGCCAGGAGGGGCGACCACGTGAACATCCCGCTCTCCTCGCCCCACCTTTTCATCAACCAGCGTGAGAATCTCTTCCTGATACTTTCGCAACTGATGGCGAAAATTCAGTTTCGATAAGAGTTCTCTTGTTTCGTCGTCA
>CAYTDR010001110.1:0-2888 GCA_964436185.1 uncultured Candidatus Obscuribacterales bacterium
ATTCGAGTCATTCGCGAATTCTTAGAATAATCACACTTGGTAGCGATAGTTTGAAATCGAGCACTGCTAGAGGTGATCCTACTTTTCTCAATGACCTTAAGTCCAAAACGGCATGTTCTTCCAGTTCGCTGGAAAGCCCATCTGAGACGATTGTGCGTTCGGATATTTCGCCATCAACAAGGCCAATCGATGCTTCCAATCTGTGGTCGGATCGATGCGTTCCAGTAAGGCACAGATAACAACCGCGCGTGCATAGAATTTATCTTGAGAGGAGCCCCATACCGCTGATAACGCATTGGCCTTTTTGGGCTGATCCGGCTTCATATCGCAATTCCAGATCCGATTATGGTGAGCACACATGTTTCTCAAATTATTTATCGATCTGAACCACGATACTAGAATCGTTTCATCATAATGGAAAGTCGGTTCAACCAGTTTTCTGTTCCTCAGGTGAAGAGTTGAATACATTTGTGATAAGGTACCAAATGTGGTGGCTTCCAAAATTGTCCATATCGGTGGAAGTGATGGGTCGTTGTACTTGTTTCTGTAGTGTGAAATACCCAAGTAATGTGCAGAAGTCGATTTCTTCATGAATTCAAGAAAACCATTGGCTTGTTCAAAATGGCGGCTTTGGGTGTAAAAGTGTGGACCATAATTGGCATGCGCCGCCACATTTTCTATTATTGATGCTCGTAACGCCACTTCGATTTTTTCGATTGCATCGAGACATAGTAGGCGCAGTTGTCTATCAAAGTTGTACAAATCTAGGACATTCTGAAAAGTGCTGCCTGCTAGAAAACGACTTGTACGAGGATCCTGTATTGACCGCATGTAAATCAGTAATCGATAGTAACCAATCGTCTGCAAAGCCACAATTGCCTCAGCCTGATTATGAATTGTCAGTCCCCTGGCTTGCAAATGTTGCAAGAGACTTTGAGCTCTAAGGGCGGGTTTTAGGAAGCGTTTTTGAGGATGCGACATCGTTATTCTGAACCAATCCGTCGGTTATAGGACGAGGGATTGCGAGTAGGCTGCAATTGTCCTATAATTTGAAGTAATCATAGCCTCCACGCCTCTTCACGAAAGCGCACCAGGAGGCTTTTCTTTTTTAAAAGGTATTTCATCGTCCGAAGCAAAGATTGCATCATAGTCTGACTCTGAATCTGATTCGATGTTGGCCGCTGTCCGCGGTTTGTCAGCTTCCTGCTCTGCGTCGATTACGCTTATTTCGGCGAATGGTTTACCATCCTTGAGCCAAATCGATAAGAACTGTGTGAACCGCGATGTGCGCCTCAATAGGATGGGAGATCCCGTTGTAATCTTCTTCTTCCCGTGGGTAGAGATCTCCAAGATTCTCGAGTAGAGTGACGATCCGTGCCCAGTCTGTCTCTGCGTCATAAGTACGAAGAATCTCTCTGATTTGCCATAATTTCAGTTCGAGAATTTCCTGCATTCTGATAATGGCAGTGACTCTTGCGATTATCTGAGAGGCATCCAAGTCGTAGAACGCCTCCCCTCCCTTTTTCGTAGGTTTCGGAGTTAAATTCTCAGTGGCATACTCAACTCGGTTTCGCTTTCTGTTGTATCCCTGCGAAGCAAGACCTGCTTCATTTAATCGTGCATTTTTTGCTTCCGAGCTTTCGTCATGCTGCTGGGCTATTGCAAATTGAGCAGCTATGAGAACACAAAATCAGAAAAATAGTTCGAAGTGTCATTGACCTAACTTTATTGAACCAGCGGTGAGCGACTTACCGCTGGAGTTGCGGCTGAACGAATTAAATCGATTATTCAGGTGACCAGCAATTATAGATTCGCTCTGGATATGTGTGAACTTTTCGTGACCAGTCAACTTTCTATCGGAGCCGAGTTAATCTTGCATTACAAAAGCGCGAGCAAAATTTGCTCGCCGTTGATAAAGAACCTGTGAGGGAACAGAACTGATCCGGACAGGTTGGTTCGATGGAAATTGAACGGTTAATCAAATTAAACCTTGTCTTGGCAAGTGCCTTTCTGCCGAAGTTGGGGCATAATTACTTCTTTGCAATCCCTCCCTTTGGAGCAATTATCTCTATGAAAAAGAGCAGTTTAAGTAACCTTTTGCTGGCAGGCAGTCTGATTCTTGTTGCCGTGATTCCACAATGCGCAATGGCAAATGACTGTTGTTCTTCCGTGAAGTCGGAGAAAGCCGGCAAGTGCACTAACCTGGCAGACGGCGGCGGCGGCGGAGCTGCTGGCGGAACCGGAGATGCTGCTACTGGAGCTACCGGTGGTGGTGGCGGAGCTGGAGACGCTGGTGGTACTGCTGGTGGTGAAGGCGGCGGAGAAGGCGGTGGCGGAGCAGCCGGCGGAGAAGGCGGCGGCGCAGCTGGTGGAAAACCTGCCGGTGGCGAAGGCGCCGGAGCCGATGGAGACGGTGGCGGCGACTAAGTCCCCTGCATCGTTTAGCTCAAAAGACACTTAAATCAGCCGGTAGCTATTCTCAGCTTTCGGCTGTTTTTTACGTACCTGTTGGAAATTAGGAATTATTCTGTGCTCTTAAACCGCCCTTAACCGATCCAGGGTGATAATGAGACCGAGTAGATCATATTAAGGATGAAAACTTGATCATGACAGGCTATTTAGAGGGGTTTCTCCTGATCATCGGAGCCAGCTGGTTCTCGATGTGGTTTAACGATCACGTTGACATTGGAGAATACGTCGACCTCGATACAACCGACGCAGCTTGAATGCTGGCGAACCGCGAGGGCGGCAGCGGCGCCCGATTGCATCAGTGTCAGTCTACAGCGCAAAATTACCTGAGTCTCGAATTTTAAGTCTCGTCGGACTTCTGGACGTTTGACGGCAATCTGGTTTTTTCTGCTGGAGATATTGGATATTCTGGGAGAGAC
>CAYTDR010001111.1:0-2884 GCA_964436185.1 uncultured Candidatus Obscuribacterales bacterium
ACAATGTCTTTACGGAGTCGAACCTGATCTGACTTGTTATGGTAAGTCCCTCGGTGGAGGGATGCCGATTGGAGCATATGGTGGCAAGGCAGAGATTATGAACTGCCTGAAACCGCTTGGGGAGGTCTATCAAGCCGGTACTTTCTCGGGCAACCCTGTAACTATGGCCGGTGGCGTCGCAACCCTCGATCTGCTGTCGGATCCATCTGTCTATGACCTTCTAGAGAAGCAAACTGCACGGCTCTTCGCCGGCTTTCAAAACGCTCTTTCCGACCTTGGAAGACGACTTGAGTATGAGATTCCTGTACGCCTCCAGCGCGTGGGCTCAATGTTTGCCATAATGTTTACCGACATCGATGTAAAGAACTTTGACGACAGCAAAACGATTGATGAATCGCGCTTCGCCACCTTCTTTCATGAGTTTCTTTCCCGTGGCATGATGTTGCCGCCAACTGCAGTCGATGCGGCTTGCGTGTCGGTTGCTCATTCCGACGATGATATTGATCTGACTGTCGCGGCTTTTCATGAATCTATAGAGCAAACTTTCTGCCGATAAGGCGATGCACCAATATTTGCCTTCCAATAACATGTGATCGGCTCGCGTTAGTTAAATGAAGAAACTTTTGCAGATATTGTTGGTATCCAGGTTGGTGAGCAGTCTGAAACAAGATTGACTTCGTGCTAATAGCAAAGAAGACTGGTGGTCATGAACCACCAGTCTTCTTTCGGCTTCTACGTTCAGCTCGCCGTAACTTTGTCTATCTCGTCAATTTACGCTGCCGTTCGATATCGAGATGGGCTGATACTGTCGGTGATGTGGTACCGCCGATTTCGATATCCACGGCCAGACCACCGCTGTAATAGCTGGTCCTGGGTTGAAGGCTCAAGTCTTTTCCATTGCTCTTAGTGAAGTTTTTTCCATCGCTAGAGCTTCCGGAAGAATCGATAACGTTGAGTTTGGTAGCCAGTTTTCCTTTGCCCAACCCAAGTGCGATGATCTCGTTGCCGCCGTATTCCCACAGTTCGCACCAGTTCAATGGGTCGCCGGCGAGAGCCTGTCCGGCGTGCTTGCCGCCGTACTTGCTGCCCAAATAGCGGACGTTGTTTCTGAAGATAATCACAGGGTTGAGTCCGGTTTGTGTACTGGTGTCTATGGTGACTGATGATTGCATGTCCGAAACAACTCCAGTTTGAAACGGATCGTTGGACATCGTTCTGCGTGAGATAGATCCATCATTGGCAAATTCGTAGATGTTGATCTCCTTGGGATCTGAGGTAAACGGCTGATCCACCATCTCCTGAACTGCATCGATTCTTGGGCGCAGATGACCGTTTCGGAGCCAATAATAGAGATGCTCGGCAAACTGTCCGCAAGTGGTATCAGGAAGCTCATCTTTGCATTTCTGCATTCGCGCTTCAGAATCGAGTGGATAATCGCCATTGAGCGCTCTATATTGGGTTACCTGTCTATCGTGGAAATTTCCTTCTCTAAGAAAGTCGCTCCAAGATTGAAGTCCGGCAACCGGGGAGCCTGTAAATCTTAGAGTTAAAACTCCCTTTGGTCCCGCGTCAGGCATGGCGAACGGTTGGCCGCAAACCACATAGTGAAGTTTTGCTTCCTTCAATCCTTCTTTATTTCGTTCTGTCCTCTTGATTGTGCAGTCGAGGCGAACAATAGAGCAGATTTTTTTGTTGTCGAATTCTCTGAAATCGGTAGGTGTGACTAATCTCGACGACGCTCCTACACCTGCGAACGTGAAGGAGCGCTTAGCTGCAGGAATCTCCACAAACGGTTTGAACTGCCCACCTTGAATTAGCTGCGGTGTGACATCAGCCAATTTTTCCGGTTTAGAAATAGCAGTCGCAGTGGAACCGTGCCCATCACGTAACCATCCGTTAGATAATTTTACCGACTCCACTGTCATGTTTTTGGGAAGGTTTGCCTGCAAGAAGGCCGTAACGTCATGAACTGGATCTACCTTCGTTCCCTGAATGTCGGTCAGCTGCGCTGCATTTTCAGCAGACAGACTGCCCTTCATGGCAGCATTGAGCTCTTTGATTGTTTTCATCAAGTACTCTCTGTCGGCATCGACGAGCGAGTTCATTCGCTCGCTGCCGACTAGCTGCGATACCAGCGTGTTTTGCCGAATCGTTCCAACGAGCGTGTTAATCCCGATTACTGGCAGCGGCTCTCCGTCCGCGGCACGAATTCCTTGTCCCACGGGGGCGTAATTGCTCAAGGAAACGGGGCCGAAGTGAGAATCATCTATGACGATTCTGGAGAGGTCGTTGGCCGCCACCAGACAGGCGGCCTCGACAACACCTTTCGCTCTATCCTGGTCTACCACAAGTAGCCCGATCTGGCTCTGCACTACAAGTAGTGGCACGAGAACAAAGAACACGACGAGAACAATTATAACTAAGACGTTTCCTGTTCTATTCCTAAATTGTTTTCTCATTAGTCTTAAGCTCCGGATTTTGGAGGTTTAGGATTTGGCTTTGGATCCTTCGGCGGTTTTGGCTCTTTCGGAGGTTTTGGAGGTTTTGGCTCTTTTGGAGGTTTTGGTGGTTTTGGTTCCTTCGGTGGTTTTGGAGGTTTCGGATCAGGATTCGGGGGATTTGGATCGGGGTTCGGATTGGGATTCGGATTGGGATCGGGGTTTGGGTTTGGGTTGGGATTTGGGTTTGGGTTGGGATTTGGCTCTGGCGGTGGCGGTGGCGGATCCGTTCCCGGTGTTTGCAGATTGGCGATCAGGGTCTGCATTTGCGGTGTATCGACGCCATTCTTCGGTTCGACTCCGAACATGTAGTCTTGCCACCATGGTCCGGCGGACCAATATGTATAGCCCTTCCATACATCGGAATTTGAATGCATGTATTGGAG
>CAYTDR010001112.1:0-2880 GCA_964436185.1 uncultured Candidatus Obscuribacterales bacterium
GAATGTCGGGATTGTAAGATTGTCGCTTGTTTCTTCTAGATTGGAGAACGTGTATGCGAACTTGTTGGTACCGCGAATGTTGGCTTTCGAGGTCACGCGCTCGATCTTCACCTTGATGGAATCTGCAAGCTCTGTGCAGTTGTTGCTGAAAGAGCGGAGCGCTTCCTGGCGGCAGCGATCTTCGATGGCTTTTATCAGAGTTTGCTCACCATTTTTGGTGTCGTTCGTGACAAAGAGATTGTAGAGTGGATACCCGTCCCTTGAGGCGACGAAAAGTCCGTCTTTGTTTTCGATGTTACCATTCTTGTTCGAAGCTTTGCCACCGAACTGGAGAAAGACGCTGCCCTTCTTGTTTACTGTTGCGAGGTTCCAGTCTTTGGTATAGTCATTTAGTGGATCTGAGTTGACCAACTTGAGATTGAAGGCCGGATGCTTGGGCATCTCTGTTTTCAGCTGCTTCAGGAGTCCTGACTTACTGGTTGCACCTTCCTGTAGTACGACTGTCAACTTCTCCTTGCCAAAAAATGGTGTGACAGATACAACCCTGGCTGTCTTGATATCGATGTTATTTGGTATATTCTTCAATCTTACTGTCGCCGTGTAGTTTTGTCGGCCTCGATGATATCGCCGGTGGTGATCTTTTTGTCTTCCCCCGAAAGCTTGACGGCATTTTGATGGTAGAATGCGACGACTCCTCCCGTTTTTACACCGAATACGGTACCAGCATCAATGTCGACTTCAGATCCCTGTATGTTAGTCACATGAAAAGATGGCTCGTGTCTCTCTGATGCACCCTTGAAGATCACGCGCTCGAGATCTCCTTCTATTTGTGGATTCTGGCTATTGGTGACGCTATTCACGGCCGCTGTTATCTTAGACCATAGTTCTCGATAGGTGATGTCCTTCCGTCCGCCAGTTTCAAGAGCCTTGAGCAATCCATATGTCATTAGTCCGTGAGGCCTGCCGGGCAGAATGTCCGATTCCAGCGCAAGCTCATTAGGAATACAACCAGCCAGAGCAATGTAGCGTTTATTGGGAGGCAGAATCAATTTGTCGGCGAAGTTCTCCTCCCCGCCTCTGGAGCTAGGCGTTGAGTTTGGATTCTTTTCAAACATCAAAGCCACTACACTGGTAACAAAAGGTGCAGCAGCGCTTGTTCCCTTCCAGGATAGATGATAACCGTCCGGTGTGATTGCATCGGCATCAGGAACTCCTTTCTTTTTGAATCCCATATCACAAGCTACGCACGGATGTCTCCGACAATTCGGCATCTACAGATAAACGGTGGCGAGTAAAGATCAACGAAGAGATAAGTATAGAACCATGATTCCTCAATCAGCTATAGACGAATGGCGCGCAGTAGCTCCGTGGGGAAGCGACCTCCAGGTCGAACAGGATCTGGTAGTGTCACGTGCGGTGACAGAGTAGTTCGCCGATCAGCGCAACCGACAGCTTGTTGCCATGCGTGGCGGAACAGTGCTCAACAAACTCTACTTTGGCGGAGGCAGCAGGTACTCAGAAGACATCGACCTGGTAAAGATCGAACCGGGCAAGGCTGTTCCGCTGTTTGATGCCATTCGCGATCATCTCGATTCCTGGCTGGGTGTGCCTAAGCGTGAAGTATCCGAGGGCAGCGTAAAGTTGTTCTACCGTTTCGAGTCAGAAAGCGATCCACCGGCGCCGATGCGCTTGAAGATTGAAGTCAACATGAATGATCAAGAATTTCTCGATACTGGGCTATGAAGATTTGCCACTTAGCATTCAATCAGATTGGTTTGCCGGAACAGCCGACGTGAAAACGTTTGCGTTAAATGAGCTGATGATCATAAACGCGCTTTTGAAGTTTTGACCGAGAAGCTCTTGCAGTTCATTCCTGACTGAGAAGATTTGGGCAAAGACTGTAACGGGCAGACCATCGATCTTTCGGCTGGCGTGCCACCCGAAAAAATGCCAACTATACGAAGGAACCAAGACAAATAAGACCAATGAAAACGCACAATGGGTTGCGAGTGCTGTGCTGCGCCAGTGATAATGAGGCTTCTGGAAACTCTATCAGCCACAAGTTTTTCCGACATCATGAGACCACACCAGCAAGCAAATTCACGCTTATATACTGCGCAGTCGTTCCGGTCCTATCTCGCTAACAATTTCTCCAGAATTCCGCGCCTCCATTCCATATGCAAAACTAGAGTTCTATAGACGTAGAACCGTTTGACCGTGAACCGGAAGTTGGCTTGTTCTGTGCGGCATGACAATTCCTAACTTCTGTACTCCAAAGAGTTAGAATCTTCTTTTGGACGCCGTCGTTTCTCCAACAGAACCAACTGCAGAAAACCACCACTACCAAAAAGCATGAATGAATCGAGAGCAATTTCCTTCGCATTCCAACTCAACGGAATCAAAGAATGCAAAAGCAACCACAACACTATACAACTAGCAAACGTGGCTGCCGCATAGACAAGAAACATTCCGGGTTGTACACATGGACGTTCCCTCGAAGAGGATAGTAATTGGATGACAAGAAATATCAACCATGCACTTGCCATAAGAAGATGTTGATCACGTTGATCCATGTAACAGTGTAGTTGACGAACACCAAACAAAACCATTAGAAAGCAAATCATCCTTACGTAACGAGGGTTTGAAAGAACCGAATTCAGACGACTGACGTTCTTGTTTTTTGACACAGACTTATCGACAACATTGCGGGGCGGCTGTAATGCACTAACTTGATTTCCTGCAGGCAATTGTTGTTCCTGTGAGTTTTCTGGCGCGACTTCGAAGTCTTCCCTCACACTCAATTCGATCTGCTGATCTTTATTCTTCAATTCGTCCATGTGGTAGGTCCGTCCGTGCCAAGAACCATTATGCCACTATTTA
>CAYTDR010001113.1:0-2873 GCA_964436185.1 uncultured Candidatus Obscuribacterales bacterium
CTATTTGCATAGCCGCTTGCTCGAACGTGCAGCCAAGTTGAGCGATGCTCTTGGTGCCGGCTCCCTGACAGCACTTCCAATTATCGAAACACAAGCAGGCGACGTTTCCGCATACATTCCGACAAACGTCATCTCGATTACCGATGGACAGATCTTCCTTGAGACAGACTTGTTCTACGCCGGTGTCCGTCCTGCGATCAACGCCGGTATCTCGGTCAGCCGCGTCGGCGGTGCTGCACAAACTGCAGCAATGAAATCCGTTGCAGGCAAGCTGCGTCTCGATTTGGCACAGTTCCGTGAATTGGAAGCGTTTGCTCAGTTCGCTTCCGACCTCGACAAAGCCACACAAGACCAGATTCGCCGAGGAACCAAGCTGACAGAAATTCTCAAGCAGCCGCAATACCAGCCACTACTCTTGGCTGAGCAGGTATCGATTATCTTCGCCGCCAACAACGGATTGCTTGACGATGTCGAAAACAAAGATCTGCCCAAGTTCAAAGAAGGCTGGTTCAAGTACCTTTCCGCTCAAGCGAAGGAACTGAAAGAAAAGCTGATGACCGGAGCCAAACCTGATGATGCTGTGCAAAACGAAATGAAAGACCAGATCACCAAGTTCAAGCAGAACTTCTTCAAACCCTAACTTCAAGGGCGTGAGGCGAGAAGTTACTGTGCATAGAACCAACGACTAACGGAAATCATCGACAATGGCGAACCTCAAGGCAATCAGACAGAGAATCAGAAGCGTACAGTCGACGCAGAAGATCACCCGCGCCATGCGCCTGGTAGCTGCTGCGAAAGTGCGCAGGGCCCAGGCGAGAACTATAGCTGCCAGACCGTTCACATCCCGAGTCATCCGCCTGTTACAGCAGGTGGTGCAGGAAGTGGCGACTATCGATCTGCAAGAGCTACCGCTCCTGCAAAAGCGGCCAGTCAAGAAGGTGGTCCTGATTTCAATCTCTGCAGATCGCGGCTTGTGCGGTTCTTACAACACCAACGTGATTAAGGACACAGCCAAACGGATCATCGAACTCGAGAAGGAAGGCAAGCAAGTCAGCCTGATCACCGTGGGGCTGAAGTCGACTCTATTTTTCAGACGAATAAAAGTAGAGAAGCTAAAATCCTACACACTGCTTCCTGCCATTCCCACAGTCGAAACAGCGAAAATGATCGCCGAATTCGCCTGCGAGTTATACCAGAAGGAAGCGACTGACGCTATTGAGATAGTCGGTACCGACTTCGTCAACATGCTCCGCCAAGAGGTTCGCCGCATCGAATTTCTACCGGTTCAGTTGCCGAAAGGAGTTGATTATTACCCGAAGAGCTCCGAGACTATCTTCGAGCCCACCTTGATGGAGCTGATGGAAGAGGAACTTCTACCGAAGTATGTCGAGAACGTACTGTATCAGGCGCTCCTCGAAGCCTCCGCCTCGGAACTAGCGGCCCGAATGAATGCGATGAGCAACGCTACAAACAATGCGAAGGAGCTCATCCAGCACCTTACGCTCGTCTACAACAAAGCCAGACAGACAAGCATCACCCAAGAGCTGCTTGAAATCGTCGGCGGCGCCGAAGCACTGAAGAACTAAGCAAATTTCCAAATCGAAAAAACTCTACCGAGCTGTCTTGACAGTCCACGCGCTTTTGCCGTTGGCTTCTGCAGCACTGTGCTATGCCAAAATCCACTCCCAATCGGTGGTAGAAGATTGACGGGAATTCTTCCATGCCGGAAAAATGCGAAAAATAGACGGTTGTGAAGTGTAATCACTGGCTTGACGGTCGACCTGCTTTTTCAGGTCCGCAATTAGAAAATCTGCACCGGACTGCATCTTGTCAGTCAGTCGAATTTCGTCGTTGCCTTCTGCAGCACTTCACTGTTGTAAGAGTCACTGCCAGTCGGAGTTAGAAGATTGGCGCGAATTCTCCCACGCTGTAAAGTGCGAAAAATGGAGGGGGATGGACTGGAATTGCGGTCTTGACAGAGAGTTGTTCTCTCATCGTTGAACTTTAGAAAACTCGCATGGCTGAAAAATAAGATCATCCTCGATCGGAGGTCTTTTGCCCAATTGGCGCCGGTGCTATCATGCAGATATATCTTTAGCTCCTTGCTTCCTACTCTGCTGCCGTTATAATTGCCAACATGGCTGGCGAAAACCCTCCTGACAACAGAAATGTTCCAGACGACCAGCAGATGGCCGCAGTTCTGGGTGCCATCGCTGCCTTCTTGAAACTGAAAGAAAGACGTACGTCGGCAAAGGCGAATGTGTCGTTGTCTCATAGCCAATGGGGCAGAGCGGCTCGGCTGGAAGGGGTGGGTGACTCAGATTCCCAATCTTCCTGGTCCGGGAAACAATCAGCGTTGTGGCGGAATTTTCCTGCAGTTCTCATCGGTTGTTTGTCTCTTGGCCTGGGCGTCCCTTGCTACGGCAATCCGGAGTTCAGCGACACTGATGTTGAACCGGCGCAGGATATAGCATATGCACCGACTCAGGCGACGTCAGGGGCGGATGGCTCACGAGCCAGCTCGTTTCCCGAAGTTTTTTCCCAGATAGTCGATGGCAACTCTTCTAGCTCGTCGCCTCAGTCCGGAAGAACCATTCGGGTAGCGCTTTCTGAGAACGTATCGAAAGTTGCTGTCGAAACTCCTGATGGAGCCAGAGTGTATGAAACTGAAAAAGGAGAATTAGTCGCCGTCTTATCGCCGGCAAGCAGGTGGAAACTGGCTTGCGGAGCTGGTTCGATCGCGCTGTATCCTCAACGTCCAGTCGACAGTCTACTGATCAGCAAAGACAGCAGAACGCTCTCAGGTGTCGAGGATGTTGTTTTTCAATCGCCGTTACCGGTCGCCATTTCGCAATCCGGCAGTAATGCGAAAG
>CAYTDR010001114.1:0-1670 GCA_964436185.1 uncultured Candidatus Obscuribacterales bacterium
GCTAAAAATGAACGTGGAAGCTGATCGTGCCAGGAAAGCTGCCGAGTCAATAAGAAAGGGTCTTCCGCCCCGGCATTATCAGACACCCGCAAAAGTAATCAGCAATTAGTCGGAGCTGGCAGCCGTTTGCAAGGATGGGCAAAGGTAGACCAGTTGTCTGTCAGACCGAGTTGCCGGATAGCCAAAATTTACTGGATAATGACGACGTTACCTGTCGAACAGGGAGATGACTATGAAATCGAGGAAAGCGGCTGTCGTTTACCTGGCTGCCTGCGGAATTCTGGCCATTACGATGAATCTCACATGCGGCTGCAGCACGCACTCTAGCATCGCAAAGGATCATGTCGCCACACCAGATTCTGCTGCCGATAGCAGTAAAGGAGACGAACGAATGGAAAGCACTAAAACGGTTTATGACTTTAAAGCTGAGTCACTTGACGGAAAAGAGATTCCTTTGGCTGACTACAAAGGGGATGTATTACTGATCGTCAATACCGCCTCGAAGTGCGGATACACTAAGCAGTATGAAGGTTTGCAGGCACTTTCCGAAAAATTCAAAGACAAGGGTCTGAGGGTGCTCGGATTTCCGTGCAATCAGTTCGGTAAGCAAGAGCCGGGCGACGCGACAGAGATAGGAGCCTTCTGTCAGAAGAATTATGGCGTCGACTTTCAGATGTTCGACAAAATTGATGTGAACGGCGAAAACGCCCATCCTCTGTACGAGTTCCTCACCCACTCCGGTGGAGAGAATGAAGGTCCAATCAAATGGAACTTCACGAAATTCCTCATCGACCGGCATGGCAATGTACTTAAACGATTTCCGTCGGATGTAACACCAGAAAACCTTACGCCTGAAATCGAGAAGGTGCTCTAGGTTTTTAGCAAATTCGATTCGATGAAGTTGCACGATCTCTTATCGTGCAACTTTTGCTTGGCGCTAATAGTCGCACCAAATTCAGGTCGTTCAGAAAACTCTCGATCTTCGTTGGTCGAGCAATGGCACAGCGATGAAAGGACCGGCGCGGCGCTCGATGGCAGTTCCTTTCTCGAATGGCGTGAAGTCATTTATGCCAGTCACAGCGCCCATGTCGCGAAAGGTTACTTTCGGCAAATCAATAAAGTTCGACACGGACAAAGAGATGACGGGTTGCGCTTAGATACCGAGGATGCAGATTACTGGCTTGTTCGCTAATTCGCGATTGAGCCACTGAATCAACCCGTCGACCATTTTTTTCAAGCTCGCCAGGTTGTCATCGAATTTCAAACCAAACTCCCGCTCCGAAGCTTCCTCCTGAAAACCAAGAAGTCCTTTGAGATCGCTGATCGATGCAGCATTTTCGAGGCGTCCCTTCAGATTTTCCAGGTCGGTCAAAATAGCGGCCCAAACTTCTTTCTCGATATTGTTGTTTGAACGTCGGTTGAAATTGGGTGCGTGCTTCACGACAATCGGCTCAATCAAAGCAAACGCCTCGTCTTCGATGTAGACCGATTCGTCATTCCAAGAACGGCCCTTATATGGACCCGGAAAAACTTCCAGAAACTGTCCATCATCAAGTTGCGAGAGATCATTGATGAGTTGAATTTTCATTGGCTCCTTCCATGTGTGTGATGGACGACCTGAAAGTAATTGCGATTCAGGCACGAGGTGCTATTTTACCAAATGCGCCGCT
>CAYTDR010001114.1:1680-2861 GCA_964436185.1 uncultured Candidatus Obscuribacterales bacterium
TAAGGTGGAGAAATGTGGATTGATTCCGGACAAGTGATAGATTAATCCTTGACCTGTGTTTCTTCCGAACTACAGGGCACCATTTCTAGTGTCCCGGCATTCCGTCGCGAACTACTCAGTAAGTAGATCAGCGCCAAACAGGGAATCATCGAACACGCGAGAATAGCATGCGTATACCCATAACCACAGGCGGTGGCAAGAGTGGCCAGGGAGGAGCCCAGTCCGAACCCACCGCTCATAGACAGATTGTATGCACCCATCGCCTTGCCTCTTGCATACTCCGGACAGTTCTCGAAAAGAAGAGCGATGCCGATAGGCGGAACTGCAGACCATGCTATCCCAAGAAGGATTCCGGTGCCAGCTACCATCATAGTATCAGATGCAGTGGCAGCGAGCATGCACCCACCGGCAAGGAAGAAAGCAGTCGGCGCCGCCATTCTCCTCGCGCCATGCGTCTCTACCAACCGGCCTGCTGCATATCTCAGCAAAACGGTCGTCAGCGCAGAGCAAGTGAACAACAGGGCACCATTACTGATTCCGCGTGCCTGAAATTCCAGAACCGCGAGGGAAAAACTGACACCTCCCTGCATCGAGCAAGCGGCAATAAAGATCATAGACGGATACCATGCTCTATCTATATCGATAGCAAAAGGCCTGGGCTCCGCCGGTTTCACATCATACTTCTCGGGCAGCCACAGAACTGCGATCGCTGCAATCACATTGAGAGCAGATGCGTAAAGGAACTGTTCATGCCTAACGCCGTGTTGCCACAGAAAAACACCGACAGCCGGACCAATCGCTAAAGCTACATTTCCGAGGATCCCGAGCGAGGCTACAGCGGACACCATTCGCTCTTTCGAAAAAATATTGCTTGCATAGGCGAACATTGAGGTCATGTACGCAACCAGCAAGACTGATCTCAATGTCATCTCGATGCATGCAGCCAACACACCGTGGGTGCACCACATTGCCACCATTATGATACCGCCTCCGATTGCAGAAACTCTCATAACGGGCAAACGTCCGACGCGGTCGGCCAGCGCTCCCAGGGGAAGGCTGAGAAAAAAGGCAGCGATCATCCCAGAGCCCATCACAATTGAGACTTGATTGACGGTTGCGCCGTCCTCAGTGAGCGCCAAAGGAAGGGAACCAACGGGTAGGTTAATCGAGATCTCGCAAAG
>CAYTDR010001115.1:0-2859 GCA_964436185.1 uncultured Candidatus Obscuribacterales bacterium
GATGGATGAGATGAAAGATGTAGTCTGGTCTTCCATGAAAACGTTGAACTCAATCAAAACGATGATTGATGAGCCTTTGTCTCCGTAGACGTTGCGCTCGGCCAAGCTGAAGCGAGTAATGCTGTTCAGGCAGCGCAAAGTGGAGGAGCCATGAAACAGGCAGCTATCAGATCTCACAAGAAGCAGGCGAAACTGCATCTGGTGGACGTAAGAATTCCCGCAGTAGATATGCTCTTGAAAGATCATGAACATGTGAAGTCCAACTTCCTTATGTTTAAACACGCGACGGAAGAAGAGAAGCAACAGCTTTTGGAAGATACACTTCTGTCGTTGGTGATTCATACAAAATTGGAAGAAGAGTTTATATACTCGACCATGAGGGGCGAAGAGGAAGAACTTATCGGTGAAGCGGTGGAAGATCATCACGTTGTCGACTTTGTAATGACAGAGTTGAAGGAGATGACACCATCCGACAAGGGCTTCGATTCTAAGGTCAAGGTCCTCGCGGAATTGGTGAAACACCATATAAAGGAAGAGGAGTCAGAATTGATTCCACGGTTTAAGCGAATGAACATCGATTTCGATGATCTGTTCACGAAGATGTCGGATCGCAGAGAAGAGCTGGAACGACAATACAATGTGCTCACTGCAATTGAGCCGGTCGAACTGCATTCGACAGAAGAGGAGTTTCACAAAACGAAGTCACAGGCAGTTGCTTCAAAGCGGAAGCCGATATCAACCGCGAAGAAATCTGCGGGAAAGACTAGCAAGTCAGCGACGAAGAGCAAGTCAGCCTCCAAGAGCAAGTCCGGCACGAAGACGAGCAAGTCGGCGACAGAGGCTGGTGAGTCCGGCTCTAAGAAAGCTAGCGGTAAATCGAAGGCGGCAGCCAAAGCTAAACCTGCCTCTAAGCCCAAGAAAGTCGCTTCGAAGACCGCAGCCAGTTCTGCCAAGACGGCTGAAGCGAAAGTCAAGAAGAGCACGGCTAAAGCTAAGAAGGCAGGTTCGAGAGCGAGCACCGCTGCTAACACCAGGAAGAGTTCGACAAGTCGCAAGACGGCGTCTAAAAGTCGATAGACTGTTCGCAAACTTGAATTGAGTGAGTGAGAATGTAGATGCCGGCAGTTAAACGCGAAGAGTTGCTTGATGTTCGATTGATTATTCGCAGCACATAGCCAGAATGTTTGAATGAGATCCCTGCGTCGATAGTGGCACGGGGATCTCGTTATATGCCTATGTTCGAATTTCGACCGGAAAGTATTTTGATGAGCACTGCGACATATTGCGCAGAGACGGCATCCGATTGCCAACGCATAGAGTCGATGAGTTTTTCTCGATCGCTCGGTTTAACGTTTTGCGGACCCTCGCGTCAGCGGCTTGGCTTGCGACGTTAGCTTCACTGCTTCCGACATGCTTGGATAGACATACATCAATTCAGCGAGGTCCGACACCGTTCCATTCCTTCGCATTGCCATGGCTACCTCGTGGATGATCTCGCCTGCGTTGCTGCCTACAATACCTGCTCCCAGGAGTTTTCCGCTGCCCACCTCACTGATCAGTTTTGTGAAACCTTCGGTATGTTGCATAAGCACGGCACGTGGAACTCTTTCAATTTTGACCATTCGTACTTCAAAATCAATCTTTTGTTCCTCTGCTTCGGACTCAGAAATTCCAATCAGGGCTATTTCGGGATCAGTAAATATAGCTCGTGGTATCAGAGAGTGATCGACTGATTCCAGCTCACCTTCAGCGAACGCGTTTGCTACGGCAACTGCACCGTCTTTGATACCGACAGGAGTGGCCATCTGGTTTCCTATCGCAGATCCAATCACATCTCCTGCAGCGAAGATATGAGGGACGTTTGTTCTTAGTTGCTTATCGACACGTATGTAGCCGTCTTTCGACAACGTGACGCCGGCTTGCTCAATACCAATGCAATCGGTGTTGGCCTGTCTTCCTGTCGCCACAACGATTCGTTCTACGCTGAGTTCGCGCTTTCCATCTGAAGTCTGCATTTTGATCAGATGCAAACCATTTTTCTTTTCGATCGAGTTGATATCCGTGTGGCAGTAAACTCTTATTCCTTCATCACTGAATATCTTTTGAATGGACGAGCTGATCTCCGGCACATTTGCGTCAGAAAGCAGGGCGGGACTGACTTCTAAGATGGTTACTTCCGTTCCAAATCGCTTGAACATTTGTCCCAATTCCAAGGCGATGTAGCCGCCACCTATAATGGCAATAGATTTAGGCAACTTCTTGAGTTCGTTGTTGTCCTCCGAAGTTAGCAGATCACTGGTCAGATAACCTGATTCTTTCAATCCTTTTATGTCAGGTATGCCGGGGCGTGTGCCCGTAGCGATGAGAATTCGCGATGCAGTGAAGCGACGTTTTCCGACTTCTACAGTATGTTCATCTATGAATTCGGCGTGTCCTCGAACAACGTCCACCTCATCTTCTTCGCTAGAAAAATGGTTTTCTTTTTCTGCTCGATACGATTTGACGATCTCATCCTTCTGTTTTATGAGTTCTGAAAATTCCAGCGATGGACTGCACGTGATGCCGCGATAACTCGGTTTTGTCATTGAATGGTAGACTTTGCTCGCCTCAATGAGAAACTTAGATGGAACACACCCGTAATTTAGGCATGTGCCACCAATCAGATCCTCTTCTACAAGAATTACGGATTTGTTCAAATGCTTGGCCTCTCTAGAGGCAGCAACGGCGGTAGAACCCATACCAAGAATCAGCAAATCGCAGTGTTCGGGTGCATTACTCATATTTCTTTTCCTCAAGCACGACTTGTCGGTGCGAGCGCTCAAGACTTGGGCCCAAACCGATATAAAGGTTCTTTAGCAT
>CAYTDR010001116.1:0-2852 GCA_964436185.1 uncultured Candidatus Obscuribacterales bacterium
GTCGGTTAAGACCTCGCAAGTGCTGCTTTCGTTGGCCGCCCCTCAGTTTAGCCTTAGCGACTGGAATTGGCTGTGGGAAGAAGGGAATTCCGGGCATATTCACATATAACGATTACCGGATAGGAAGTTGATCATGAACAAACAGCTTTTTGCCTGCACGATTTGTATCAACGCTGCTCTCGTGATTTCTGGCTTGCAGAGCGCGAACGCGCAAGGGTTGAGCGAGGCTGCCGGAGCCGGAGGTTTGGGGGCTGGTGCAGCTCTGGGTGCCCATCAGGCGCAGAAGATGAGCCGACCAAGCGGAGCTGCCGAGCAGCTAAACAGGCTCTTAGGAAGGGTTCCCGGACAGAACAGCCAACCTGCTGTGCCACCTGTCGATCCGCTCGCTCAAGCCGACTCTTACCAGCAAAGAGCTGTTCAGTTGGAGAAGCAGGGTCACAAGACGGAAGCTGCCAGGTTGTATGCCTGGGTAGCTATGGCGAGAGACAAAGTTCATGGCGGCAGGGATCAGCAAGCAATCAAGGCTTACGAGAAGGCTGCCAAGCTTTACACGCAGGCCGGGGACAAGAAGCAGGCTGAAGGCTATCAGAAGCGTGCCAAACTCTTGCGATCTGCAATGTCCGGCAAGGCGAAATAGCTTGCATGGATGAAGTTGGGGAATAAGAATAGTGAAGTATGTATCTGGCAACAATTCTTCCCAATTGACGCCTTCAATGACCGCAGATTTACCAAGCACTGATCCGACAAACAAACTTGCCCGGGAGCTAATCGCCGAGTTCGACCTCGAGAAGCTTAGTCTGCCTGCTTATTTGCATGATCTCAAGCCCATCAAGGTGGGCGGAATGGGTGCAATATATCGTGCCTCGCGCGGCGATGACGGCAAGACACTGGCCGTGAAGGTCTTGTTGCCTAGCCTCTTGCAGGACCAGACGGCACGCAAACGGTTTATCTACGAAGCGAAAGCGATTGCCTTGCTCACACACCCCAACATAGTGTCGGTGTTTGACTACGGTGTTTCTGCGTCGGATTCTCCTTATATCGTCATGGAGTACCTGAAAGGCTCCACTCTCTGGAACCAGATCAACAACGAGGGTCCCATGACTGTTGATAAGGGTCTGGAGGTGTTCGTGCAGTGCGCTGATGCGCTAGGGCATGCTCATTCAGCTGGTTTGATTCATCGAGATTTGAAGCCATCCAACATCATGCTGGTGCCAGGCGAGAAAAACACAACCGTGGTCAAGATTGTCGATTTCGGCATCGCCAAGTTTTATCGTGATGAAGCCGTCACCGGAGAGAAATTTACTCCCCTCACCATGGCCGGTGATGTCGTTGGTACGCCGCTTTTCATGAGCCCGGAGCAATGTCTGGCTAAACCCCTGGATGCACGTTCCGACGTCTATGCGTTCGGGTGCGTCATGTATTTTGTTCTCACGGGAAAGATGGCTGTTGATGGTGTGACGGCCTTCGAGATATTCGCCAAGCATTGCGAGGGAGAAGTCGACTTCACGCCGGTGCCGGATGAGATGCGTCCGATAGTGCGCAAATGCCTCGAAAAAGAAGAGATCGATCGTTATCAGTCGATGGACGCTTTGAAGAAAGACTTGAATAAGCTCATTCAGAACGGAACGGCTGTGATACTTGTCACCGGCAAGGTGCGCAAGAAAGTTCAGAAAACCATGATCGTTGTTGTCTGTTTTATTCTCGCGTATATCGTGACATACCTGGTTATCGTTCTGCTCTCGTAGCCTTCCGGCAGCATTGACGAACCTCGCTTATCGTTCTTCCCTGATAAGAGCAGGCTCATGCTGCTTACTGATCTTAAACAAGTGGAATGAAAGTGATAAGTTATAACGTGAACAGGTCGGCCGAACCTATGCCATGTGTCTGAAAAAGTGATTAAAGGCAGATCGAGCTCCCTAGCAGTAATCATGATTGGTGTCGTATTTGGTTTACTCCAGGTCGCCTTCGTTCCTGTGCAAGCAGATGACAAACACAGTTCCTCCGTCAACTACAGAGGCATTGAGTCGTCCGGTCCGCTGAAGGAGACGATAAAGCTTTCGGAACGGGCGCGAAAAGCTATTGGTCTCGAGGTGAGCGAGGTGAAAAAGGAGCCGCTGTCGCTCGAGATTGCCACGTTGGGGCAGATCGAGGCGATCGCTACACGCAGCTTCTTGCAACATGCCTTGCTGGAAGGGCGAGTTACAAAGGTGATGTTCGAGATTGGCTCTAACGTCAAGGAAGGAGAGGTACTGGCTGTTCTCGACAGCCCAGAGGTGAACCGCATGGCGGCCGATACTCTCAACCTCAAGACTGAGATCGAGGCGCAGATCAAGACAACTCGCTCCCAGTATGACTCAGAACGCGAGCAGGCAGAGGCGCAACTGCAACTGGCTCGAGCCAACTACGATCGCATGGAGACGCTGTACAAAGAGAAGATTTCTTCGGAGAAGTCGCGGGAGACAGCACTGACAAAACTGCAGGTGGTGCAAAGCCAGCTCAAAAACCTGACAGCCAAACGCAACGTGGATCTGACAGCCTTGCAGAGCAAGCTCGATGTCAGTTTGCGTTCGTCCCTCGATCGATTGCGGCAGGTCGGAATTGGTGAGCCTGAAGTGAAGCAGATGCTTGCTACCAAACATCCACTCCTCAAAGTGCCAGTGCGTAGTACACGCAGCGGTATCGTCACGAAAGTGAATGCCAATCCTGGTGAAACTGTCAGTGGTGACGATGCACTGTTCGAGATTCTCGATCTAAACGTCGTTTGGGCGGCAGCCGATGTCTACGAAGACGACATGGACAGGGTGAAGATCGGTCAGCGGGTGCTGGTCAAGGCTGCGGCACTGCCCCATAAA
>CAYTDR010001117.1:0-2851 GCA_964436185.1 uncultured Candidatus Obscuribacterales bacterium
AACCACCGGTGAGCAAACTCCCAGCGCCGGCTGTCGAGGCGATACCACCTGCCGCAGCGCCAGCGAGCCAGCCTGTGACTATGGAATTTTCACTGGAGAATCTCGCCAAGATAGCGCAGGAACAGTCGCCTGGCAAGCCTGGCGGAGCAATGGGTAGTCTCCTCAAGTCGGCAAATGAAGAAGCAGCGCCAATGGCGAATCCTGCCGAAGAACCGGAAGCTGATACCTCTGAGGCTCCCAACGATTCATTGGCCAAGGTTCGCGGGGCTCTCCTCAGGGACCTTTTCGGCGATGACGAAGAAGCAGACTCAGTGGAGATTGCAAAATTCGATATCACCGCGGGCGATGCCAATCTCGGCGTGCCCGAAACGAAGGTTCTCTTCGTTCCGGAAACCTCGCAGGCAGTCTGGACATCGCTTCGAGATCCAATCACGGGAATCTTGCGATTCGATGCCTTCTATGTATTTCTCGAACGAGAGTTTGCCAGGTCAGTCCGCTTCAATACTTCATTTGCTCTGATGATCTTCTGCGTTCAGGTTGCTCCAAGTTACTCATCGAAACTGCCGAAGAAGCACCTGGCGAATATGACAAGCTCTATTGCCAGCATCGTGCGAGATGTGGACACCTTTGGTCATTTCGGCGATAAGTGCTTCGCCTTTATCCTTCCTAATATAGGGAGCGCCCAAGCCTGTTTTCTTGCCGATAGAATCACGAGCGATCTGCCCGTCATGAACCCCGAGCTGGCTCCGTACAGACCGTTCCTATCCTTCGGAATCGCGTCGTCGCCCAATGACGCCAGCGACCTTCCCTCGCTCGTTATTGCCAGCCAGAAGGCCATGATCGAGGCAACCCGACAAAACGTGAGCAGACTGCAATATACGGAACTGGTTCAGGTCTAAATCTCGACTATCGACTGCGGTTCAGATTCTTCGACGTACGAGCTTTTGAATGTTGTGATATCACTCCTGGTTCACAATTATTTTCGACTCGGCACCGCTAGCAGGGTGCGCATTTCAGACTTCATACGTAATAACCGATCTTGACAATGAGTCCCTTAATCCTAAGATAAGATCGCTTACTATACCCATACTATTTTACCGTCGAGGTATCACCATGTCTGACAAAAGACCTGACACGCCTGTATTGTTTTTTGGGCTCTCGGCTCTTCAAAGTGTCGTTCTCGCCACGTGCACCATATTTACTATCATGTTCGTCCCCCGCGATTTCAACGTCGTGAATCTTCCTGGAAATCTCTTTGTTGGTTTGGTAGTATGGTCTGTCTTGCTGGCTGCCTGTTTGCGAGCCAACTGGAAGTATGAAAAGAGACTGAAAACCACCTGAATCTCACCATATATAACACCACGTGGAAACGCACTGCAGAAAGAAGTGATAGTGGCTCCGTAATCGCCTCCGAGCTTCTTTTTGTAGACATGCCTGGTTCGAAACCGATAGCAAAACCGAGCGCACAATCATTCCGTTCGAGATGGGGATTAGCGCTCCTGTGTCCTCAGTGGCTTGCCGTGCCGGAACCGAAGAACATGGTTACGGACAAACGCCCTCTGGCATGTCCGCCACCAGAGGCCACGGGATGAAGCACGGACAAGTCATATTCCTCAACGGAGGATCGAGCGTCGGCAAGACAAGCATCGCGAAAGTGCTCCAGCGGCAGTTTCGTCAACCTTTTCTGCTGATGGGGATAGACGTTTTTTGGTTCTCCATGCCGCAGCGCCAGATCAACTTGGATACGGTCGACCCACAATTCTACACGTGGGATAAAGAAGAAAGAGATGGCACCTTTCATCTGAGAATCATTCCAGGTCCGATTCTAGATGACATCATGCTGGCCCGATACAGTGCCATGCGCGCTTATCTCGACAGAGGTCTGAACCTGATTGCAGACGAGGTGATCTGGAAACGCTCGTGGTTGGAGGAGTCTGTTAGGGTATTAGAGCCATACAAGGTTTACTATGTCGGCGTCTTCTGCGATGACGAAGTTCTGACGCACAGGGAGATCCTCAGAGGAGACCGCATGCATGGCTGGGCACGCGGCTCCCAAATCTATTCGCATCTGGACGCGGAGTATGACATCACTGTCGATACCACAGAGATTTCACCGGAGCAGGCGGCCGAGAAAGTGCGGTTGGCTATCGAAGGCGGCCTCGAGCCAAACGCGCTCCAACGTATGCGAAAGAAATTCTCCGCCGTGGATTAGATAGGAACTATAGCTAAATTAGACTTTCAGAACAATCTTGCCAAAATGCTGGCCGTTTTTCATGTAGTCGATTGCCATGCTAACGTCATCAGCAGCAAAAGTCTTATCGATAGTCGGTTTGATACCGTTAGCGTTGATGGCGTTATTCATATGCTGGAACATTTGCTTCGAACCAACGAACACACCCTGCAGGCGTATCGCTTTCATAAGTACCTTTATAGGATCGAATTTGCCACCACCTGTCAAAACGCCAATCAAGGTGACCTGCCCGGCCAACCTCACAGCTTTGCACGATTTGTCGAGTGTTCCTGCACCGCCTACTTCTACAACATGATCGACGCCTCTACCATCGGTGGCATCAAGAACTGCCTTATCCCAATCCGGAGTAGTCTTGTAGTTGATCAAATGATCGGCGCCCATTTTCTTCAGGCGTTCGAGCTTCTCATCAGAGCTGGAAGTTGCGTAGACGACCGCGCCGGCAGCCTTAGCGAAGGCAAGCGCAAAGATTGACACGCCACCACTGCCCATGACCAACACGCTTTCACCAGGTTGGAGATTACCGCTTTCGAACAGCGCGTTCCAGGCGGTCAGCGCTGCACAAGGCAAGGTAGCGCCCTCTTCATATGAGTAGCCTTCAGG
>CAYTDR010001118.1:0-2849 GCA_964436185.1 uncultured Candidatus Obscuribacterales bacterium
CACATTGTCGATGCTTGTCTCGCCGAGATGGCACGTCGTCTTCAATCCAGTAGCTCTCGCTTTGCCGAGGAGCTCAACCCACTCTTCCCAATTTTCCGGATTGATCTCAGGTCCTGCCAGATCGATTCCGACCACTGGGCCCATATTTTCCAATGCGCATTGCAGGATTGCTTGATTCAAATGATGTGGCAATCGTCTGTCGAGACACAAGATTTGTTTGACCACGATCGGATATTCCGCAGGTCGGAGATTTGCTGATATGGCCTCGACCACGGAGTTCATCTGGCCGATTCTCATTGCTTCCGTCAGCTTGGCATCAGTTCGAAAATAGGGATTGTATCTGAGTTCCAGGTATTGCAAATTTTCGAAGGTATAGGCACCTCTACACAATCGTTTGCAAAAGTATGGAAGGTGTTCGATGCTTTGAAGCTCTTCGACGAGCGTGTGAATTTTGACGAACTCTTCAAGTGTCCTGCATGGTCTCGTGAACCAATTGTAAAACCCGTCATAGTCAGGAAAGTAACTCAGAATCGGATGATCGTTTTTCTGCAGGAACTTGTAGATGATTCGCGGGTGAAGTGCTCCGCCCAGGTGTCGATGTAAGTCAGCGTATAGTGCCATCCAGTCAATTCCTATCTAGATTCCATCTCAATTCTTCCCGCAATTGCGGAAAATGGAACATGGGTAGATTGGTCAACAATACAAGCATGCTCGAACTTTCGACACGCCAGGCTGTTCTCTTCATTCGTTGCAAAAGGAATTTGCTTTCGATACAGTCGAAAGAAAGGAATGTGATCTGAGTTATCGGACGATGTGGAATAGAATTGAAGGACAACACAAGATGCTGGAGCTGAGAAACATGGAGAAGAGTGACAGGCGAAGCGATCGAGTGAAATTCCGATTGGTGGATCGCCTTTCGCTGCTGCTCGTCGGAATTCTTTTTTCCGTACCTGCCTGCTATGCAAACGATCCGGTCGTGCGCCTGGAGACGACCAAGGGACCAATTTTCATTCGAGTGTTCCGGCAGATGGTTCCCCAGACAGCTAACAACTTTCTCGACCTAGTCTCTCGGGGATTTTACGATGGCAAAGTTTTTCATCGAATAGAGTCATGGTGTATTCAAGGCGGAGATTCCAATGGCAGTGGCACTACTGTCTTTATAGATCCTGATACTAACTCGACAAGATACCTCCGAATGGAGATCAACAGAAGTCTCAGTCACAACAGCGCTGGAGTTGTGGCAATGGCACGTTCTCCAAATGATCTCAATTCGGCGAGCTGCCAGTTTTATATAACCAAGAATTCAGCCAAGTCTCTAGATGGCCAATATGCAATCTTTGGACGGGTGGTGAACGGAATGAACAGCGTATATGCCATGCGCAGGGGAGATCAGATCACCTCTGCCTCCATTATGGGGCAGGGTGGTGGTGGTGGCGGCGGTGATGTCGATGATTCAGAGGATGTTGAACCGGAGCCACGTGAACCTGTTAGAAGGCAACGAACGCTTAAAGATCCATCGCCTTACGTTCCGCCATCGGAAGACGATGTTCCCGACAGTGGTTTTTAACGCGACTGAACTGGAAGTTCAACGACGATGAGTCGAGCCACATATTACACATCACCAACCAAACGATCCGATCTTTGGCTTTGGGATTCAACGTCGGAGTTCGAAATGAATTTGCACGATGGGGCTCCGATAGCGATCAAGTTTTTGCAACGAATCCGAGCTACTCGACAGTGGTTATTCAGCGACGGGCTCATTGTCGAGCTCAATTGAATTTGCAGTTCAATGCCAATGCTTTATTGAGACGTGCTACATACTCCGTCTTCGAAATGCTTTTGGCATTGAATGTGCCTAGATGATCCGTCATGTACTGAGAATCTAGAAGAACAAATCCGCGTTCCTTCATTCGCTCTACCAAATAAACGAGACTGACTTTGGATGCGTCCGTTACGTTATGAAACATCGACTCACCCATGAAGGCACCGCCGATGCTGATGCCGTAAAGACCGCCGGCCAATTTGCCCTCATAAAATGCTTCGACTGAATGAGCGAAACCCATTTTATGCAACTGCGTGTATACCTGAATAATGTCGTCCGTGATCCACGTACTGGATCTCAATGCACACGCTCGAATGACGTCATCCCATGCAGTGTCCACTCGCATGTCGAATTTTTTCTTTCTGTATGTTCGTGCAAGACGCTGAGGCACGTGGAAATCATCGAGATCAAATATGCAACGTGGGTCAGGAGAATACCAACGAATCGAGCCGTCTTCAAAGCCCATTGGGAATATTGCCTGCATATAGGCTGATAAAACAAGCTGGGGAGTGAATTGATTCATGGACCTTTGCTTTAACTTCAAAAAGAATTTGCTCAAATTCATTTGGCTTTCTTGTCTGGCGCTCCTTTTTTCGATTCTGTCGGTGTGAGGCTTCGGATGTACGCGATTAGATCGATCAACTGAGCATCACTGATGATGTCCCTGCCAAACGCAGGCATGCCAGAACCATAGACTCCTTTGCGAATGACTTGTTCGATTTGAATGTCTTTTTTGTACTTCTTCGCGAACTTCTCACCCTTGATCGGTTTGGAAGGTTTTAGCGAATTCTCTCCACCCAGATGGCAATCGATACAAGTTAGACTCTCGAAAATCGCCTTTCCTTTTTTAGCATCGCCCTTCTCGTTTGCCACTGCAGGGACTAGAGCGAGAGTAAGAACTGCGATGAGCGTCAGTTGAAAATCGATTCTGCTTGCTAGCCTGCCAAACTTCATATGGATTCCATATTCATAGTGCGATCGGTTGTTTTTGCTCGCCGACTAGTTTTGACGGCTGCTGCGCCTCGGA
>CAYTDR010001119.1:0-2849 GCA_964436185.1 uncultured Candidatus Obscuribacterales bacterium
AGGCACTGTATAATGCAGAAAGAAGTATCTCACCTATCTGCTACTTGGTCTTGCCAATCATCACTTCATCGAATTCGTTGAGGAATAACAGAATTTGCTCCGCTTCTGCGATATTTGCGAACTCGGTTTCGCGGCCTATCAAAATCGATAACTGCTGCATGAACGAGTCGCTCATCTCGGAAAAGCCCATCAAGCAAGCCTCAACCAGAAGCTCCGCAGCGACGGCGCTGCTAATACCGGACCTACGACTCCTCTCCAGAAGTTTGTTAGTAGCGGCCTCAGCCAGAGTTCCACCCAAAATTGCTGACTCTATGCACGAAGCATCAAAATCCGGTGACCATATAGCACTCCAGATCTCGTAAATGGCTCCCTCATCATCACCGGAGAGATCCGATCTCTCCTCCAGTTTGAAGCCGGCTATGCGGATACCAGTCAACTGATTTAGTATCCTGCTGGTTTCCAATTCTTTGGAATTGCGGAGGTCGAGCTCAATCTCCCGAATCTTCGCATCCGGCTCCAGTTCATGCTCCCGAAGAACTCTCCGTATGTCATGCACCAACGGCGGTAGCGATGCATAGGTCGAGAGTACACCTCTTTCACTGCCGCGAAACACCTCCTCGACGGCCCTCAGCATCGGATGAACCAATCCATGAGTAAGTTCGTCCTTTACGAGCGACGAGAGAATTGCGTCAGTCAGATCGGTTCTCCATATCACCTTATGACCTCTATGCTGGGCAAGCGCGCGAGCGGTTGACTCGACAGCGATTAAATCGGCCGAGCTGATCATCTGTTTGTGCTCGCTGCGCAAGGCATAAACTGCCTGGGATAAAAGTTCTGAGTGGACCTCTCCATGACGATTGTCCAGCATAACCCCGAAGACTCTATGGTAGAACCCGGGATTGGGCATTCCAGCTTCATATCCGGTGAGCGCATCGAGCCGTTCGTAAGAGTATGGTGTCAGTGCGATACCGCGAATAGTGATAGCCTCATTGGACTCGCCGTTCTGCGTTTCGAGGTTCGGAGCCCCCCTTTCGGTAACAGCGCTGGCAGCAATCTCCTCCGATTCTGTCGCGCCTTGAACAAACGCCATCTCTTGTTCCTGTGCGGAGCCGAACAATCGCAACCAGAGCGCATAACTGTGAAGTCCTCCGGTCACCACAATCACAGGACGCTCGCATGAGCTTGCAGTAATTTTGATTACTTCAGCCATGAACTCTTCGCGCTTCAAGTCGAGATACTCAGGACAATCACGAAGATGTCTCATCTGGTAGCACAATGAGTGACATCGCTCCAGGTATTGTGACACCGATACTTCCGGGTCAATCTCGAAAATCCGATCCCAGAGGCTGTCAAAATCGTCGACTGCGAGCTTTCGGCAGAGCTCCTCGATAAACAGGTTATCCCTGAAGCTTCTGTCCGAGTATTGATTTTCAGTCTCAGTCAATCGCGCCATGTGCGTCCAGGGCAGATCGATGAAAGACACTTGCGCACCAAGTTCTCGTGCTTTCAATAGCGCCTGCCACTCAGGAGAGTAAATGGCGAATGGGTAGAAAGCGCTGCGTTTAAACCCGTCGGACTGTTGAAAGTAACTATAAATAGCGATTGGCAATTGATGAGGAAGAAAGAGCTCCTCAATCTGATCGTTGTAGTCGGATGGACCTTCGATTAGTACCGCCGATGGTTGCAGCTCCTCAATCAAGTTCCTCACGAGTCGTGCTGCAGCAGGGCTGTGGTGCCTGACGGGAAAGAAAACTACTTGCTTGTCGGTGCGAAAGACAGCAGGATTCATGTGAGGAATTTCCGTCCCTCGAAATACTCTTGCCAGTGCCTTTGTGATCGTTTCTTTACGACGTGATTGAAGTAGTGACTGAGTCGTTTCATATCATCTGGAGAATCTTTCAGGGCACTGCCGATGAGGCTCTGCACTACATGATCGGCTTTCACATCGTTGTCACCTAGATAGTAGGCGTGAACGCCGGCAGCGTATCCTGTGGCGATGGCTTCCGCGGTGCTCATGACAGTTGTCAGAGATTCGAGCGCGGCACCATCTGCGGTTTTACCCATGCGCAATTCGTGGAACGTGGTGGTGAGCACCTCGACGATGTCGCCGGTTAGCGACGATGGGACTTCAGTAGCTGCAAATAGCTTGTCGGTCTCGCGTTTGACCAGTGCCATTTCTTCGTTGAGATCCGGAATCGGCACGACTGTCTCGAAGTTGAAGCGGCGTTTGAGTGCAGCACTCATCTCATTGATACCACGGTCCCTCGTGTTGGCCGTAGCAATAATATTGAATCCATCTTTGGAATAGAGAACGGACTGCTCACCCGGAAGTTCGGGAACAGCCATGACTTTGTCGCTTAGAATTGAAAGAAGAGTATCTTGAATTTCCAGAGGGCATCGAGTGATTTCCTCGAAGCGCACAATTTTGCCCTCGCTCATACCACGGTAGACCGGCGCGGGAACCAGTGATTTCTCACTAGGACCTTCCGCCAGCAAAAGAGCATAATTCCAGGAGTACTTGATGTTGTCTTCTGTCGTTCCTGCACTTCCCTGCACCATCAGAGTCGATTGCCCGCAAATGGCTGCGGCCAACAATTCGCTCAGATAGCTCTTGGCAGTTCCCGGCTCACCAATGAGCATCAAGCCTCGATTGGTCGCAAGAGCTATCACGCAACGCTCCAGAAAGCTCGGTTTGCCTACGAACTTGGGCTGAGTTCCCAACGTTTTGTCCCCGAGAATGAATGCCATCACTGACCTGGGGCTCATACGCCAGCCTTTTGGTTTGGGCTTTCCCTCATCAAGCTCGATCAACTTCTCGAGTTCGTGTCCGTATAGCACTTCGGCCGGTG
>CAYTDR010001120.1:0-2845 GCA_964436185.1 uncultured Candidatus Obscuribacterales bacterium
CGACTGAACCGCCGCTCCCCATCTATCGAGTAATCCTCGACCTCGACCAGCCCTTGATCGAACACGGATTTGGTTCTGGCTATTTGTATGCGAAGAAGATGCACCGGAGATGCATCTTGGGGAGCGAACTTCCCTTCTTTCTTAACGAACACCTGAGTAGGCACAAAATCAGGGCGCTCGGCGACCTCGGTAGAGTATGGTCGAGGCACCTTAAAGGCCTTTTCGATCTGCCCGAGTCTGTGCACACCGCGGAATACAAAGGAGAAAGTGCCTTCGCCAACCAGCTCTTGCAACGTGTAATCGCCAAGGTTGGTGCCAATCAAGTCATCAACGTACTGATTGGACATTCGTCCGCCTCGAGGTTTTAAGCGTCTACAGTGTTAGCTCCAGACTTTGTCAGGTCTTCTACGAAAGCTACAACTCTCTGGAATTCATCGTCGTCTTCGATGATCCTGAAGATTGACTGGTCGTCTTTTTCAATCAGATGCATGATGACTAGCGACTCTTCGTCCTCGTCGTCTTCGTCATCTTCCGCGTCGTCTTCATTTTTGAGTTTGAGAAGAATTCCGTACTCTCTGCCTTCGAACTTGATCACATCGAGAACCTGGCATTGGTGCGAAGTTCCATCCTCACCTTCGAGGGTGATAATTGGATTATCTGTGTCATCCGGTTCGGGTGTTTGTGGGGCGTTTGTCATTAACCTTCCTCAGTTACTTTACAAGCGAGCTCCGCCAGTTTGTTCAGCTCCAATTGGGCGCCTAGGGCAACAAGAACGTCACCCTCGGAAAAAACCAGATCAGGTGACGGATTCGTCATCAGCTTACCACTTTGTTTAACTGCCAAGATCATCGCGCCCGACGTTTGCTTTATATTGGCATCCTTTAAGGTCCGCCCGACCAGATCGGAGTTGCCGGCTAAGGCAACCTGCTCCATTCGCAAATCCTGCTCCGGAGTATGCATAACAACATCAAGGAACTCAGTCACCAGCGGATGAGTTACAGCCGCCGCCAAACGGCTGCCACAAACGAAGTACGGCGATATCACCATGCGCGCGCCGGCACGCTTCAGTTTCGCCTCAGAGCCCGGATTGCCGGCTCGGGAAACTATCTCGATTTTTTCGTTTAGACCCCTGGCGGAAAGAGCTATAAATGTATTGTGCATATCGTCAGGCAGCGCGCACACGATCCCTTTAGCTTTTGTAATCTGCGCATCCGACAGCACCTGATCTTCGGAAGCATCACCGAGAAGCACCAGGAAGCCGGCATCCTCTGCCTGTTGCACGCGATCCGGATTGAGTTCCAACACTACAAAGGGAATCTTGCTCAATCGAAACTGCTCTGCCACAGCCTGTCCTGTCCGCCCGAATCCGCAGATTATTTGGTGCTCATTCAGTTTGACTATTCTGCTCTTCATCCTTTGTCCCAAATTCAGGTCGAATATGAGTTGTACCATGTCGGAGATGATGTAGAGAACCACGCCAGCACCGATAAGAATAAGGAAAATCGCGTAAAGCTTTCCACCTTCCGTAAGTGGGTGACTCTCCCCGTAACCGACGGTGGTGAGAGTGATTACAGTCATAAACAGCGAGTCTAGAAAGTTCCAGCCTTCCACCAGCATGAAACCGGCGGTCCCGCAAAGCACGAGTAGCACCAGCTTTACAAAGTCGGATACGAATCTTTGCGACTTAGGGTTGATAAGATCGTTCAGCATGTTCGCTGCTTTCGCAGTACCCGTGGGCAAAAGCCTGATATAGGTAAAGAAATTTCAGGCGTATACGAAAAGTATCATAAATGAGGGCAGGTAAGTAGCGGATTCGATCTACTCTATGCTGATAAGATTTGGCTTTCTACGAATTTATTTCTGCTTGGAGAAACAATGAGCACAGTTCTTGATACCCCTACAGCCACCCAAGGTCGTGTTGTGCAGGTCATCGGCGCGGTTATAGACGTCGAGTTCACCAGCGGGCATCTGCCACAGATTTACAACGCCCTGGAGGTCAGAGGCAAAAATCCGGCCGGTGACGAGAAAAAGGTTATCGTCGAAGTGCAGCAAATGCTTGGTGATAACCGAGTAAGAACGGTCGCCATGTCTACTACAGATGGTTTGACCCGCGGCATGATTGCCATAGACACTGGCAAACCAATCACCGTCCCTGTTGGCAAGGCTACTCTGGGCAGAATTATGAATGTTCTCGGAGAGCCCGTAGATGAGGCTGGTCCGATCGATGCAGATGACCACTGGCCAATTCACAGAGAGAGCCCGAAATTGACCGATCTGGACACTGAAACAGTGGTGTTCGAAACAGGCATCAAAGTTGTCGACTTGCTCGAGCCCTACATCAAGGGTGGAAAGGTCGGACTGTTCGGCGGCGCCGGCGTCGGCAAGACAGTTATCATCATGGAACTGATCAATAATATCGCCAAACAACACGGCGGATTCTCGGTCTTCGGCGGCGTGGGCGAAAGAACCCGCGAAGGTAACGACCTCTGGCATGAAATGAAGGAAGCGAAAACCGCTGACGGAAGCGTTATTGATAAAGTAGCGCTGGTTTACGGTCAGATGAACGAGCCACCCGGTTCCAGAATGCGCGTCGGCCTTTCGGCACTGACTGTTGCTGAGTATTTCAGAGATGTAAGCAAACAGGACGTGCTTCTGTTCGTAGACAATATCTTCCGTTTCGTGCAAGCAGGTTCTGAAGTATCCGCACTTCTTGGACGTATGCCATCAGCCGTGGGATATCAGCCCACGCTAGCCAACGAAATGGGTGAACTGCAAGAGCGCATCACATCCACCAAGAACGGCTCGATTACCTCTGTACAAGCTGTCTACGTACCTGCCGATGACT
>CAYTDR010001121.1:0-2841 GCA_964436185.1 uncultured Candidatus Obscuribacterales bacterium
ATTGGATTGACCGAGGAGCGATGACACAAAAGAGTAAAACCAGTGGGCCGGAACCGGAGGAAGTCTTCGCTTTCTCTTCGAGTTCTGCGAATGAACGACTAATCTCTTGAAAGAACAAATGAAAGAGTTGATTAAGAGATGTCAAGCTACAAAGATCAACCAATATGATTGTTCTATTCTCCCTTTCTCCTTAGTGTAGTAACTAGACTTCTTCATCCCCTTCGCATTTACGACTATCTAGTTCTTTGGTAACCAACTTGGTTTGCAGACATGGTTTCAAACCATGTTTGCAGCAACTATACAGATCCGGGCAGCAGCCCCGGCTCGTAACCTTTTGCACCTCATTTTTACAAAACAGGAATTCAATATGCTAATCCTCGGCGACGACGCAGAAACTTCCTCCGTCCCAACAGTAAACACCTTACTCATCGTAATCAACGCGCTGGTGTTCCTCTGGTGCGCGTTCTGCGTATCCAACATGTCCGAGTTTTTCGGTAGCTGGGGAACCGTACCGACAAGGTTTATTTCTCAACATGACCTCCACGACTTCACCGCCATCGTTACTTCAATGTTCTTGCACGGAGGATTCCTACACTTGCTCGGCAATATGTGGGCGCTGTTCATCTTCGGTGACAATGTTGAAGACAGGCTTGGACATTTAACCTACCTTCTTTTTTATCTGGCATGCGGATTCGCCGCAGACCTGGCTCATGTATTTGCCAATGCGGGTTCACCGGTACCCTGTGTCGGCGCAAGTGGTGCCATTGCTGGTGTCATGGGTGCGTACTTGCTTTTGCACCCGCACGCAAAATGCAAAACCTGGTGGGGCGATTATTCAATGATTTTCGCTTTTAGAACCTATGAGGTACCTGCATACATCATCATATTAGGATGGTTCGTAATTCAAATCTTCATGAGCACTTTCATACCGGTGGAGGCCTCTAATGTGGCTTTCGGTGCGCACATTGGTGGGTTTGCTGCAGGTATGCTCTTGCTTGGATTTTTGAATCTCTTCCGTCGAGAGCCCCTCGGGAAGGCTAACGATCGTCCATCCGATTCGAAGAGGTTGAATCTCGAAGAGTACAGCAGTAGTTCCCGCCTCGCATACGGACTGGTGTTTGTTGTACTGATCGTCGCAATAGTGTTCACTCGATTCGCGCCTCCAAACACTGGACTCACAGGCACCAAGCAAGATAAGACAGTGGTGTTGAAACCTTCTACGTCGAGAACATCCAAGAACAAGAAGGTTTCGGCGAGGAAGAAGAAGAGTAACACCAGGCAGCGGCATACTGCATACCATCACCGCAGTTCCCACAAGAATCGCAAGGACCCTGTAGTGCACCGCAGGCAGGAGCTCAGGGAAAAAATGCTGGAGTCGAATCGTGTTATATAAAAGGTTGCGAATAGCCGCACAGCACAAAAGATATACGCAGCAAACGCGGCGCGCGGACAGAATCTTGAGAACCAAACCTTAAGCTTGCCTGATGTTCCGTCCGCTTCCTGCACAGTAAGATTTACCGGTCGGGTTCCAGATCCTTGTGTATATATCCAATTGCGTAGCCAGCGTTTGCCACGCGCTACCACTGACGATGATCTGCTTAAGCTTGAGCGCCACAAGATGTTGAGTGGTCTGGTGCACCCATCTCAGTTTATAAACCTCTCTTTAGCGCCTCACTCGCAAATGTCGGTAAGGTGCTAGAATTTCCGATCGCTGCCAGCCGCTGTAAACGCAGCGATCTGTGCGCGAGGCTGTCGTATGGGCTCCCAAAATGACGCCACGACCTTTCCTCCGTCGCCGCCGGTACGGTACCGAATCGCTTCCCTAATGGATAAGAAGTCACTCTGTCAAAATTTGCTGAGGCGTACCAGATACCTCAAGCTGGGTGCGGAGCGAGAGGAAGTGATTGCGCGTGTTTTTCCAGCGCTCTCGCTGGATCTGGATGAACATGCGTGCATCGAACTCACGGAGCTGTTTCCTGTTCCTGTGAGCGATATCAATCTTGAGATTGGTTTTGGCGGCGGTGAACATCTGGTCGCAGAGGCTCGCCGATTGCCAACCTCGGGCTTCATTGGATGTGAGACTTATGCTAGCGGACTGGCGAGGGTGCTAAACGAGATCGAGCTTTCCGGACTGAGCAACGTCAGGCTATACGCGGGTGATGGGCTTGATGTGGTGAGGTGGTTGCCAAATGGTTGTCTCTCACGCATAGACGTTTTGTTCCCAGACCCCTGGCCAAAGCTAAAGCACCAAAAACGACGCCTTCTGCGAGATCCAAATGTTCCCTTGTTTGCTCGAGTTTTACGTCCGCAAAGTGAGTTACGATTCGCTTCCGACAACTTGCATTATGCAACGCACGCGTTTGATTCCCTTTGCCGGTCGCCGTTTTTCGACGCGATGCTGCCGACACTAAGTGATTGCATAGATCCGTGGGAACATTTTCCTGGCACCAGATACAACACCAGAGCGAAGAAGGAAGGACGCCGATCGTACTTCCTCAGGTTTCGCAGAAACGGCAATCCTGTCTCTCCTCTGTAGCGGCATATTGTTTTACAGACTTTTCTTGCAGATTATTTCGAAGTTGAGTGGTGGTGCGCCATATCAATTTATAAAACTCACTTATGCGCCTCATAAACAAAGGTCCCCGGACCGAATTGCGAGCCTTGGCGCGTATGCATTTCACAAGCAATCATGCAGGCCTTGGCCTTTCTCGGAGAGGAGTGAGAATCAGGACCCAATTCAAATTGGTTGACGGTAAACATGAGCGACCTCAGGCAATTCGAATCAATGATATGAGTTGCGACAAAACCAGGCTTATCGAAAATTGCTATTTCGACTTACCA
>CAYTDR010001122.1:0-2831 GCA_964436185.1 uncultured Candidatus Obscuribacterales bacterium
ATCGTGGGCCTGGGTCCTATTGCCAATGTCGGCAACGCTGGAATTGACAGGAGTCGTACTTTTCACGCTCAACATGATTGGAACGTTTCGTGAACGGCCGCTGCTTGAAGTAGCTAAGTGCGGGGGGTGAAATCACTCCTGCAAAACTTAGAGGGGAAGACCAAAATTAGGTGAAGTATGAACGCTACTATGACGGATTGCCCGGGACTTGCACTGCGGGGTGGAAGTGCTCCAGTATAAAACTGGATCCTTCCAGTTTCTTGCGCCAGTGCCGGCAACAAAATTGCTCGGATACACTTGAAGCGATAATCGAAGAGATGCGAAGATCTGCAGTTCATGTTGAGAACCAAGCTTATGCCATATAAGTTACACCTGACAATTGCAACAATATCGTTTGCCCTGTGCTTCATGGCGTGGGGACTGATCAGCGGGCTTGCGCCGACGTTCAAGGGATTGCTGGGCTTGACAAGTACGCAAGCCGGTATCCTTGTTGCAGTCCCTGTCTTGCTTGGAGCACTGGCGCGTTTACCTATTGGAATGCTCACCGATCGATTTGGTGGACGCCTGATTTTTACAATACTTCTCTTCCTCACCGCGGTTTTCTGTGCCGCTGTACCATCAGCGCTCGGTTGGCCGACTATTCTCATTGCGGCGTTTGCACTGGGCTTGGCTGGCTCCTCTTTCGCCGTCGGTGTTGGCTATGTCTCGCGCTGGACACCGGCTCAACAACAGGGCAGCATTTTGGGCGTTTACGGTTTGGGAAACATAGGACAATCGCTGGCTGTCATTCTGTCTCCTCTGATTGCCGATCGGTTCGGTTGGCACAGTGTCTTTTATAGCAGCGCCGCTGTAATATTTGTTTGGGCCATTGTCTTTGGTCTCATTGCTCGTGACGCTCCTCTCCCGACCAAGTCATCGAGTTTGTCAGATATGTGCAAGGTTCTCATGACGGAGAAATTGTCATGGCTTCTTGCTCTCTTTTATTTCCTGACCTTTGGGGGATTCATTGCTTTTGCGATTTACCTTCCGACTTTATTGATCGAAGAATTCACGCTCGTAGCTTCAGATGCAGGGATTCGAGCCGCTGGTTTCGTTGTACTTGCGACATTAATGAGACCCGCGGGAGGTTGGCTCGCAGACAAAATTGGCGGCGCCAAAGTTCTTTCCGCCGTCTTTCTTGGCATAACTATTTTCGCACCACTACTTGCCTGGCCAGCCATACTGCCGTTCACAGTAGGTGCGCTTGGATGCGCTGTGTTTCTTGGTCTGGGTAACGGCGCTGTATTCAGATTGGTACCTGAGATTTTTCCGACGCAGGTCGCGACAGTAGGGGGACTAGTAGGTGCCCTGGGAGGGCTTGGTGGATTCTTCCCTCCCCTGCTGCTGGGAGCTTCCCGCCAGTATCTGGGCGTGATGTGGCCATGTTTTGCTTTACTGGCGGCTTTATCTTTCTTTCTTTATATCGTCAATCAGCGAGTGTTCGTATCTCGTCAAGAAACAAGCGATCTGAAATTGCCACCAGTTTCGGTGCGCACTGCTGAGCAAGTACGTGCGGGTTTTGCCGCCACGATGGTCGCTGGAGTTTTGGTTGCAGCAATTGTTATTGGTTCTCGCAAGCTGCAAAACTTTGATCCGGCCTTGGTGATTTATACGTTCGCGACTATTTTCGCGGTCTGGGGTGTTACCTTTCACTACTATGTTTGGTTGAAAAAGCCACCGACTAAGCGTTTTTGGCAGCGAGGCTGGCAATTGTTTTTTCAAGAAATTCCAAGATCTATTGCAACGCTTTCACGCGTATCGATTACGCATTTGTTTGCCCAGACGTTTATTGCCAGACGATCGAAAATGCGCTGGATAACGCATTTGTTTCTCGCCTGGGGATGCACGCTGGCAGCTGCGGTTACTTTCCCACTCGTGTTTGGCTGGATCCATTTCGGCACGCTTCCCAACGATCAGACACAATATGTCCCGCACATTTTTGGATTCCCGACGCTACCTTTTCCTGTGCACAGCGTGTTTGGCTGGATCATGTTTCACATCCTCGATATCGCGGCAGTCATGGTGATCATCGGAGTTGTGCTCTCGCTTTTTCGCCGCATGCGCGATCAAGGAGCCCAGGCCGTGCAATCATTCGCAATGGATTTCGTACCTTTGATAATGCTGTTCGCCATATCTTTGACAGGCATAGCACTAACTGTCGCGAACATTTGCTTCGATGGAATTTTCTATGACTTTCTTTCAATTTTGCATGCGATAACAGTTGTAGCCGCACTTATCTATTTGCCGTTCGGTAAGTTTTTCCATATCTTTCAACGTCCTGCACAACTCGGAGTGAAGCTCTGCCAAGATGTTGGAGCGCGTGATCCCGGCGCATTCTGTGCTCGCTGCGGTGAGCGGTTCGCATCTCGGATGCAGATAGATGATTTGAATCTGATACTACCGCAACTAGGCTTTGATTACTCTATGCCTGGTCCAGCAAAAACGTGGCAAGAGATATGTCCGCCTTGTAAACGCATATCGCTCGCCAGTGCCCAACTGAGATTGAAGGAAACGAAAAATGGCTAAACCGCCCTTGCCTATATCTAACTTGATAGAACTATATGGGCCGCATCTAAACTATGAACCTCCCGGCGGATGGCAGGACGAATCTCAACATCCAGCTGAGAAGCTGGTCAAAACCCATTGCTGCTTCTGTGGACAACAATGCGGCATTCAGTTGAAGGTCCGCGACAACAAAGTGATCGGCTTCGAACCGTGGGAAGATTTTCCTTTCAACAAAGGCATGCTGTGTCCGAAAGGCGTGAAACGTTATATGCAGAGCAATCATCCTG
>CAYTDR010001123.1:0-2825 GCA_964436185.1 uncultured Candidatus Obscuribacterales bacterium
TTATCAACGCTTGGAACCGCTCCCGGAAGGTCCATCGTCGAATCCAGCCTGGCTAGTTGCAGCCAGAAAAATGCCACCAAACCTAGTGCATGCGTGATGGAGCCATTTTTGATTAACTCGGGAATCTGTGTCAGTGGCACTCTACGGATGGCCACTTCTTCAGTGGAGGTGAAGTTTGGAATTTGCACCTGACGGATCGATTTTGCCAGATAAGTGTGACAGGCATTGCTTTGAATTGCCGGATTGGGGTGGCTCACCCCTAGTTGCACCCAGCTTTCCGCTTCGTAACCAGTCTCTTCCAACAACTCCCGTGCTGCTGCATGAAGTGGTGTCGGATCTTCGGGATCGATGGAGCCACCGGGAATTTCTAAAGTGAATTCCTCTGTGCCGTGTCGATACTGTTCTATGAGCACGACTTCGCCTTCAGCAGTGACTGGAATCACATTAACCCAATCGCCCGAGTGGAACACATAAAAGTTGTGCATCCTCTCTTCATGGCTTTCGCGACCGTATGGCTTCATGGAGAGGGTCTTGTGGACTGTGAACACTCTGCAATCCGCGATCTTCTCGGAATGCACTCTTCTCCAGGGGAATAACTCGTTGGCCATCGTGTTGTAAAGGATTCCGTATTTGCTTGCATTCATTATAGATACAAAGCTGCCTCACAATGGTGCAGAAGCCAATTTCTGAGAGTCTGCTAAGCTGACTCCTGATGTAATCGCGCATGGCGGCCTAGCCAGAACATGTGGTTAGTTCTGCAACTCTAATGTCGCATTCAAGCAGTAAACCCATACCGAACTCAGTGGCACCAACGTTCACTAGTCAGTTCAAATGAGTAGTTGCAGTTGCAGATACTTCGCCGTTGCTCGGGGCACCAATTTTGGTGTCAATATGATGCAGGCAAATATAGACCAGTCAATTTGAATGCGTGCTCGAACGGCACCCAATCAAGTTCGCAAAGAAGAAACGCTCCACGCATTCTCCACGCATTGCAGCAGAGATTGTCGCAACCCTGAGCATGGAGAGTTGCGGCGGCAAGAAGCGAGACACTGTTCGCTCAATCAGCGAAGAAACCGATGCAAACCAACGCACATCCGGTTAACCATGGTTTCGCTATTGACAGGAAATGATGCCAAGCGGACCGTTGAAACAGACAGAGCCCCGAATTCTCGGGGCTCTGACCGGGAAAGTGGAAGAAAAACCTATGCTATTTTGGCTGCATTCTTCTTGAGTTCAGCAACCAAATCTTCTTGGCCTAGCAAGTAGCCTCGTCTCGCTTGATCGTCCGCATAAGCAACGATCGCTTCAGTAACGTTGTGTACCATCGACATCGGCACGAACTCACTGATTTGATTCAGCAGTCGTTCCACCTGCATCCACTCTTCAGTGTTGAGTGGAATAGCGTCGTCCAATCTGGCGATAATAGAATAGTTGTAGAGCTTATCAACCTTCGTATTCATGTTCATCATGACTCCCGATCCTTAACTCTGAGCCAAAGGGGCCCGCAACTGACCAGTCCTTAGACTTCGCTTTGTTTGCGAAAACCTCTTGAGTACCGGACTAGCTTTCGCTTCGTCTCTGAGTTTTTTATTCCCTGAAAAAATTCTTTTACACGCAGGAATCAGTTGCCAAGCATATTTTTGGTTAGCTGGAATACTTTTTTTCGTAGTAGTTTTGTACGAATAGTTCCGCAGATGGTCTATCTGAGACCTGTTTCAGCATTTGGGCTTCGAGCAAAAATTCTAGAATTTCTCCGACTAAAGGACCAGGTTTAATCGAAAGAAGATTCATGACATCAAGTCCGTTGAGAAGAGGAGGGTTCGACTCAGCCTCTTCTTTGAAAATTTGATATCCGGACAATAGGTCGAAGAAACATTTATCGAGGTTTGTTCTCGATTCCTCACTCAGCCCGTCTCCTCTGGTGGCGCCCAGATCACCGAAGGCGAGCAAGATAAGCTCCGGCAGATCGTCATCGACCTTGCGGAAAAAACGATGGAGCGCTTTGTCGGTTGGGGCTCCCTGATGGAATAGTTGACCCGGCCGTAGATGCCATTTGATCAGTTTTGATATAAAGCGCGAAAGTGGTTTGGACCATTTCATTCTTAAAGCAGTTTCGTCCGCCATCTCCGCGCCGAGATTGTCATGACCGTAGAAAGTGTGGCGCCCTTCCTCTGTTATCTCCCAGGTTCCTGGCTTGCCTATGTCATGCAAGAGGGCGGCGAGTTTGGTTGCTGCCAGCCTGGTTATTCCATTTGGAAAACAGTTTGCAAACGATGAATGCGTCCAATCCGGCATTCTATCTAGATTCTGCTCCAGTTGATTGACTGCCTCGAGGCTGTGCTCGAAAAGTCCGAGGTGATGAAAGGCGTTGGCTGTGACCTTCCGTGTTGGCACTAGCTCAGGAAAAATAGCCTCCAACATTCCATTGCGACCCATACTTTCGAGTTGCGAAGCGGCTTTCGGGCAATTGAGCATGATGAAGAGCTCTACATTTATGCGTTCTTGGGCCACTGTCGAGATCTTGTCGCTGTGTGCGTTAATCCACTCGAACGTAGTGTCGTCGATTGATGCTGACAAGAGGGAGCTAAACCGGTAAGCCCTTAAAAGCCTCAGCGGATCATCTATAAATGTTTCCTCTGAAATTGCCTTTATCAGCCGTGCTGCAAGGTCCTCGAGACCACCGAATTCGTCAAGAACACAATCGGGTTTCTTCGGGTCCCAAACCAGCGCATTGATAGTAAAGACCCTACGCCGAATGTCCGATACGATGTTACCGCCGATACAACCAGCGAAATCGATGATGCGTGCATCTTCAAGCACAACTC
>CAYTDR010001124.1:0-2823 GCA_964436185.1 uncultured Candidatus Obscuribacterales bacterium
GTTCCACGTACTTAAAAGCAATGAGACATCAAAACGTTTCAGTCGGGTGTGCCAGCAGTATTCGCAGATAGTCATGTATCGAGGATCGCGTAAGTCAAAAGGAGCGGGTCGGTGAAGTTCTGTCAGTATTTGCGACTTGCCCAAAGAATGCCTATCTTGTCGAGTCTAGGACTGGACGCGATATCTCGAAGAGGCTCGTGGTGTCACAATAAGAATCGGCCGACAGTCGTCCGACTGCGGACAACGATAAGAGATCGATCTCTCCGTTGTTATAGACTTGGTCGCTCAAATGAATACAAACGATCTTGCCGAGCACCAGATTAGAGCCGCCCAGATCGACAATTTGATGCAGTACGCACTCCATGGCTATCTTTGCCTCCGCTACTCTTGGCGGTTTAACCAGCGAGGACGCGGCGCAGGCAATATCGACTTCTTTGAACTCGCTCACGTCAGGTCCGTATTCACCGCTGGTGCGCACCATTTTCTCGACCAGTTCTTTCGAAACCACGTTGACGACGAACTCTTCGGTGTCACGAATATTTTTCAGTGTATCTTTAGGCGATGGGGCCGGTTTGCCATCATCACCAGTAACAGTGCGAGATCCGATACCGATTCCGAGTATCGGAGGGCTGGCAGAAAGGGCGTTGTAGAAGGAAAAGGGGGCAAGATTTAGCAGTCCGTCCTTGTCGGCGGTCGAGATCCAGGCTATCGGTCGAGGAACGACGCACCCGATCAGCACTTTATAGAGCTCTCTCGAGGGGAACTGGCTACAATCTATATACATTTGACTCCTCTGGCTTGAAAACCGCGGCACGCGGCAGAATACAGGCGTATAGATATACAACGTCTTTACCGCGTTTGTTCGATTATAATTTCTAATGTCCTGCGCATGCTGCTTACAACTCCGTATCGCTTCCTGGTTGACCAATGATTGATCGACTGAACAGCCTTCGCATCAAGTTCGGTTGGCATCTTGACGGGTCTTCTTACCCGGAAGAGCCATCTATTGGCGCGCTGACGGTTGGTCCGCTGGGACTTGTCAACCAACTGGCCTTGAGGCTCGGACTGTCGGGTCTGGCTCCCCTTCCGGCGTCGTTGCGGATTGCCGAGTATCTGTCAGCGATGGAATCGCTGGATAATGGCAATAGGTTTTACTCCGCATCATTTGCAACAGATAGATGGGGAACGGCGAAAGCGCTTCTCTCATTGCGAGATCAGTTGATGTCTGCTGGTTTTCATCGGCTCGTACGAACGATGGATGCCAAGACAACCGAGATGGCGAGTGGACGCTTAAAATTGCTTGCGGAGCTGGAGCAGAGCTTCCGACCCGATCGCCTATCTTCTTCCGATATGATTCTGCCTGTCGTGGAAGCCCTGGAGGCGGGACGGCGGAGCGCCATTGCAGAGGTTCAAGTAGTTGATTCTCTTGCTTGTCTTCCGCCAATCTGGAAGCGCGTTTTGGCGGCAATGGAGAAAGGCGGAACGAGAGTAGTCAAGCTCGACTATCCGGACAGAGTAGATGACACTGATGTCGGCATATTGACCAGAAATGTATTGTCTGCCCACTCGCCATCGAGTTTGAGCGCCGATGGTACTGTGCGATTCCTGGAAGCTGATGACGAGATTCAAGCATCGGACTACGTTAGCTGTCTCATTGATTCGTTCCTCAAGCGTTCGATTGATCCGGTATTTGTCCGGGGAGACAGCACCACAATGCTCGATCACTTCCTCAATCGGCTCGGGCAGCCGCGCCTGGGAGCGTCTCGGGCTGTGCCTTTGCGTTCATTCAGCCAAATTGTTCCCTTTGCCTTTGATTTGTCCTGGTATCCGATAGATCCGCTGAGAATCATTGAGTTCCTGATGTTGCCGCATTGTCCAGTACCGCCCTACATCGCTGATTGTTTCATTAAAGCATTGCGCAATTCGCCTGGTGTCGGGGGCGGTGCCTGGATGGATGCTTGGGTTGAGGCTGGTAGAAGACTCCGTTCTGTCAAAGAGCGGGAAGTTGCCGATGGCGAAGACGTCGGCAACTCTGAGGAAGAGATTGAACTTAAGCTAAACGGATGGAGAGAATGGCTGGAGCCAAGATGTTTCGATCCGGTCACGGGCATGGACAGCGAGTTCATAACCGTTGTTTGCAAGCGCTTGAGAAATCATGCTCTCGCTCGCTTCGGTATCTTCGGTGAGGAAACCTTTGCTCGAGTTGCGGCTGCGGTAGAGACGCTTATTCTGTGCGTTGAGACTAGTCGACTGGCATCGATAACTCGTCCGCAATTGGAGCGAATGATCGATTCGGTGCTCAGTGAAGCTGAAGGGGGTAGATCGAATCCCGAGGCGGCTTCCTGGAGCTTTGTCGATCATCCGGGACAGATAACTGGCCTTGCTGACCATGTTATCTGGTGGGGTTTCATCGATTCGGAGAATTACGTTCAACTCAACAATTGGACGAAGGAAGAGCTAAGTTTTCTCGAGCAAAATGGTGTTTCGATTGAACGCTCTGTTGATGCAATTGTGCGCGAAGCGTTGGCATGGCGGAGACCACTCTTAGCAGGCTGTAAGTCAATCTCGTTTGTCGTGCCACGCACAATTGCCGGTCAGGCAGCGGAAGCCCATCCGTTCTTTCATGAGTTGCTGCCTTCCATTTCTGCCACCAAGCCACAGATACGTCAGAGGATTTTCCATCAGACATACAAGATGTTTGGCGATGCAGAGCCTGAATTTCTGCGAGAAGAGGTGTTATTGCGGCAGTTGCCGCCACTTAGACCGACCTGGCAGATAACACCTGATCGTGTGTCGCGACGGTTCCAGTCGCCTTCCTCCCTC
>CAYTDR010001125.1:0-2823 GCA_964436185.1 uncultured Candidatus Obscuribacterales bacterium
AGTCCTCATGTATTAATTGTCCATGAGTCGATCTCTCAATCGGAAAGTCTTTTCAAATGCCTTGCTTCTAAATGCCGATCGGTAAAGTCGACTACTGCCGCCATTGAGGTTCCCGAGCTGATCGAGAGCTACTCTCCGGACATCGTCTATATTGGATCTCAAATCACCACGGATATCACACCGTTCGATCTATGCCGGGTGATCAGAAGAACCTCCATCAGTCAATCTTGTATCATCGTGTTTGAGATTGAAAAGCTGGAAAGCAAGTACATCGACGCTGCCTATCAAGCCGGTGCAGACCTGATCGCTGTAGCCGAGGAGAGTGCCGAGACCAGGTCGAATAGAGTCTTGTCTGCATATCGAAGAATGAATATGGGCGGAAGAAAGATCGTTAGTGCAAAACAGAAAACAATAACCGACTCGCATCGAACCGTTCTGGCAGAGAGATTTTCTCAGGCTGCTCGCGACCAGATGCGTCTGACGCTGGTCTTGATTGCTGGCTGTGAAGACGTGCCCAATGAAACAACCATGAGTCAGTTGGTGCGACGATCCATGCAGGAACGTTCGATTGTCGATGACGGGCTCGATCTTTTTCGTCTCAATGCGGACTCTTATCTTCTCGTCATTTGGGATCTGGAGAGAACCTCGTCCTCTGGTTTGATAGAGACTCTACATAAAGTGCTCTCTGATATCGCCAATGTGGGCAGCCTGAAAAAAGTGCAAATACGATCTTGCTCCTACCCTGACGACGGCGTAACCCTCAATCAACTCCTGGCTGTCATCCGTTTGGGTAGTTAGACGGTTACAGCGAATAGTGTTGCTGGGGGATGTCTTAAGTGTCGCCACAGCCTAAAACGGTAGTAGGGGTTTCGCAATCCAAATGTTACTGACTCCACAGGGTTGAGGGGGAAGACGAATGCACGAGCTAACAGTTGAAGATACTCAGGGGATAGACTATAAGGCAGCTCTTGCTTGCAAGCTCGAGCAATCGGACCGTTCCGTCTCCCTGGAGGAGCTATGGCAGAACATCGAACAGCACGTCAATCCGAGACTTTTGAGATCTCTGACTCATTTGACCGCCACATTGCCTGCTCCTGGCTCAGTCAAATGCACGTTCAACCGAGAATCTCTGACTGCCAAAGTGGAAATGCAATTCGAAGAGCAAGTGTTTCTTCCTATCAAGCTGAGAGCCTATGATGCGCTTCACCTTAATGTGCCCGAACTTTGCGCCGGTCGTAGAATCAGCTTCGAGCTGAGAATCTCCCCTGACAGCCTCGTCCTGTCGGAGACGTCCGGTCTGAGTGCCGTGGTTATCGCACTGAGAGGGCGTTTTCGCTGTCCAATATTTCATCTGTGCGCCGAGAGCGATGCACAGGACGGAGATGTGATTCAGATACAAGCTGCCAATCCACTGACCGGCGAAGTCAATGATTCGACAGGGCTCATTGTTATGCGCGGCTCGATGAATCCTCAAGAGACGACGATCACAGAACAGCTCCGGACCGAGCAAATCTCCAAGAGACGAACAAACGCAAAGAAATTACGTCGAACCTATTCCGGTCTGCAAGCGATTTCCGCCAATCCTATAAAATCAGCGACGCAATCAGGGCTGATTCAAAAGTGGCTAAGCAAGCTGGGACTGAAGTGGGGTTGAAGAAGTTATTTTTTCTCTTCTTTGAAGAAGTCTTGCATTAGGGGCACGGCAAGCTCTAGCGCTTTCCTGTTACTTAAGTCGGAAATCTCTTCATACTCAATCCACTTCTGCTTCTTCAGTCCGAGTCTTCTCATCTCTTGCGCTTGCGTCAGAAACTTTCGCTCTGATGGTTCGCCGCTGCCGCAAATAAAGCGAATCGGACAACCCAGGTCACCCACATGACGCAGTGGCGAGCGCAGGATGAGCTCTGTAGTATTCTTCTCGTCGAAGGGAGGATTGGAGTACGGACCGGTTTCGCTCATATCGGGATACGCACCACATACGGCGACCTTCTTCAGTTCCTTGGTGCTTTCCGCTAGCAGTGCCATGATAGTGCCGCCTTCTTCTGCACCGGCGGCATAGAGATTGTTGCGGTCCGCTTCTGGCACTCCTTTCAGGTAGTTGAGTGCAGCCAGGGCATCATCAACCTCGCCGTAACACATCTCGAAATTGCCGGTGTTACCGTTCTCGCCGCGCCAGGTAGGTATCATGACCACCCAGCCCTGCTGAATAAAAGGGATTACATCGCGAATGGTAGTTTCATTAATGGTGTTACCACTATGTCCCCACAGTAAAGCCGGATGCTTACCCGGGAGGTTTGGCACGGCTAACCAGGCGACAAGCTGGCGACCGTCGGAGTGGTAATAAACTACCCGAATGCCCTCTGGCGGCGGACTCATGTACGAGCCGGATATGGGTGCCGCTTTGGTCAAGACTGTTCTGTATTCCGCCTTCGCTTCTACAAGTGATTTGGATTGTTGAACTTTCTTACTTTCTTCTTGCTCTTGATTCTTAAGGCCGGAAAAGAGGCAGCCCACCGTGATGAGAACGGCCACGACTACGATGGCAAGCTTCCCACGATTGCTGTTCACTTATGCCTCCTGTATGCGCGCAACAGAAATTAGTCCCCTGATCAAAGGCTACCTCATTGAAAACTATCAGGCAATGTTTGCCGATATTACTCAGAGGAAAATCTGCCATTCACATTCGAGATCCTTGCAAGGCGCTGTCGCGCTGTCTGGACCGGATGGTGTTACTATGGACGATAGTAAAAGTGCTGAAAAGCGAAAAGCGGAGAGTATGACCCAACGGTAGTGGAAAAGTGTGATGACCCCCATCGCAGGCTGATC
>CAYTDR010001126.1:0-2822 GCA_964436185.1 uncultured Candidatus Obscuribacterales bacterium
GTGCGGAAACAGAGGTGGGATAAAGCTCCACGCAGCTGTTCATCCTTTCCTCTGCGGCTTCCAGGTCATTGCAACGACCGAGTAGAATCGCTAAACCCTCGAACATAAAAGGCGGGCATTTGTAATTCTGGCAGGTTTTTTCCAAAGGATCGATAAACCGTTCTCTCAGTTTGGTGAACGTGAGCGGTTTGGACTCTACCGAGGTCGATAGGACTTTCAGAAAGGTTGATTCCAGGGACTTGTAGACCGAGTGTCCAGTCCCCTTTTCCGTGCAGGCAAATGGATCTACTTTTTCGAGACGTCCAGCTAATTTCGCTATCAACGCAAAGGAATTGGCTGGGCCCAGAGCGCTGAGAATGCTTTGTTTATTCAAACCTTCTGTTAAGCCATTCAGCCTGGTAACACCGGCATCGGAGAGGTCCAAAAGTGAATCGGGTTTTAATCCTTTTCTCGACCATTCCACGAGCAAATTTATAACGTGCCTATTGATGCTAGGGTCATCAGATCCGGTGCATTGGCGCAGAATAGCTGCTGCTTGCTGCGGCTCACCATTTGCAAGCAGTGATGGTACAAGGCCAAAAAGATGAGGACCGCGCAGATATTCACTGCCGTTTCGAATAAGTGCGATTGCAGCGCGCGTTTCTTTCTTGCCTAGTAAGAAGTTCAACCTGGCACACAGAAATCCAGCAGGTTCAAAATTCGGTACTAGCTTTGTTACCATTGCCAGTTCAGCGTTTCCTTCCTTTGTTTGATTTTCGCTGACGAGGGCCAGACCCAAGAACAGGCGTGTCCAAATGGTATTGGAATTCAACTTCACTGCTGCCCTACCAATGGGAATCATTTCGTGCACATCCATCTGATACGTCCAAATGTACCTGGATATGTTGGCATACCCGTAAATGAGAGCATTGTTGAACTTCGGATCATGGTTCTGTTTTGCCACTCGCAAACAAGATGCAATTGCGCTGTTGAGCGTCAGCTTCTGCGTCCGCTCTGACAGGCAGTTAAATCGAACCAACTTGAATATCTCCGCATCAGTATCGTGCGGAATGCTGTTATCTTCCAGCTTGTGGAATCCACGACTGTGACACAGGCTTCTATACATCTCGAGATGATCTACAGGCATCTCTGGACGAATCAACTGGGCAACCTCGAGCAACCTTTTATCGAGTTTGGCATACTGCTCAACCGAGTTTAAATAGCCGAGCTCTTCCAGTCTGAGCTGCACATTGTCGGGCACCATGCGTGTGCCGGTGCTATAAGTTTCCGCAGCAAGACGTTTTTCACCCATTGCCTGGTAGAGGCTTCCTAAGCAGATGTAGGCTCCGGCATCACGAGGGTTGTCGCGAAGAAGCTGTTTGTAAATTGCTAGTGCGCGCGTACGCTCTTCAACCTTAAAGGCTTCCTTCGCTTCACTTGCTTTTTGAAGATATTCTTGCTCGGTGGGTTTTGCATCTTGATTTGCAGCAGCAGCGCTCGAGATGAGAACGGCGAGAGACAAGGAAGAGGAAAGAAAAATCAGAACAAGGGTTCGCATGAAGAGTAAGTTCAACCCACCAGACCTTCTAAGATTCTGCCCTGCCGGTTTCCCTTTGTATCATGATGGTGATTGAACGACCGCTTAATCGCTGCCTCGTCGAGTCAGATAACTACTGAGGCGTTGCCGCCCTCTCGTTAATCGGTGTCGAGAGCGCGTCGTGGAACCAGGAGAAGTAGGCGACTCTCTTGGTTCCACGACTCGGAGCAAGCGATCAAAGGAAGCTTGATGCTTGCGGACTCCTTATTGTCACACTTGTTTTTGTCTGAGATTTGATTTTTTCGACTGGCAAGATTAAACCGGTGTGTTGTCACACAAACAGCCGTAACCATGGTCTCCTTGCGTGGTGACAAAGCAGATTTCGGCGACCGTTGATGATACCGCTATGCCGGCGGCTCGACGAGATAGCTGAACAGATAGACGAAAGAAGCGGAATTTGAAAAGGCTGGAGCAAAACGATCAGGAGAGCGGTTGTCTGCTCGCGACCCTGGCTCGCTGTCGCTCTATGATACGTTCCAGCTTTGGTTTTTGTTCGAAGTAGTAGAGATTGTCATAGACGCCCCCGTCTAGTCTGGGGAGCTCGACACTTCTTCTGAGCCGCCAATCTCTTTGTAGGATGGAGAAGAAGAGATCGTCCGCCATAATTTCTGAGCCCCAATGTTGGCTTCTGCCCTGATGGAACAGTTCGCCCACGTAGACCAGCCTGTTTCCTTTGAAGTTGGTCAGCGCGCCTGAGGCTGCACCATTACTGGAAGGCCAGCAAAGCAAAAGTGTATGGTCCGGATGATTGGCGACCGCTGCACCATCGGCGGTGACAACCTGAGTCCAGGTTCCATTGGGTCGGTAACAGTAGCCGTCCCAACTGTCATAAGCCGTAACTCTGCCGCCCCGAGCTCTTAAAAGCGCCGACCAGTAGCCATTGCCGGCACCGACCTCTACAGTCGGACCTAGTTGGTTTATTAATGCCAGCGCCTCCTCGGTCGGCACCGCGTGTGAGTAAAGATCGATTAGCGCGCCTTTATAGTCGCGCAGCTTTCCTGCTTGTTGTGCCAGCTCGAATCGAGCCAACATCGGATTGGGATGGTCCGGAGGTATCCTGAGAGGCGAGAGAGTATATTCAGCGGAACGACCATGCCAGGCGACGCCTCTTATTACGACGGTGTCCGTCACTGTTAATACCGGTGCAGGTATTGTTTCGACCGATGCTTGGCCGATAGTTGAAAGGCTGGGCAACTCTTTAGCCAGGTTGGTTGCAGTACCCAGGACTGCATTGTCTCCGGGGGCT
>CAYTDR010001127.1:0-2817 GCA_964436185.1 uncultured Candidatus Obscuribacterales bacterium
TGCTTCTTTTCTCTCAAAAGAAGGCTCGCTAATAACGGATGTGCTGGTCTTTGGAGAAAGAGGACTCCTCGACTTGGCTGAAATACTTTCTCTAAACGACTCCAAGAACAATTGAGCGATGTCATCAACGTCAATGGAACTGGATGGCTGATCATCAAAGCCGAAGTCACTCGTCCATTCCTGTTCTCCATGCAATCCCATTTCCACGCTCCTGAAGCCATTCTTTACATTCATATTAGTCTGTACACAATTCAACCAACGCACATCATCCCTTCAGAACCCCGTCGGCAACAATGGAATAGTGCTATTGATTTTTATTCTGCACCAATTCGATTTCGTCCGATTCTGCTTCGCGAATAGAGGCGGATAGTTTCTTGGCCATCTCTTTTACTTTCGCACTGGCAGCATCCGACTGAGCCTGTTTCTCCAGAGTTGGAAGAACTTTAGCCCCCATGTCCGTAATGTATTCGATGGCCCTCAACCTTTCAATCGGATTCTTACTATCCAGTTTCTTGATCAGGTTATCCGCTTCCAACTGATTAAAAGCTCGAGCGGGCTTGTCTCGAAGGAAAGGATCATTCCTTCGGATCGCTTCAATGGCTTTTCTGCACTCGGTAAACAACCTAATATCGTCGGTGCTATCAGCAACTTTGTTCAAGTCAGGCAGTACAGCTTGGCCCATCTTAATCAATCCATCTCTGGCACCACCTCTGACTCTGCTATTATCGTCATTCAAATCCTTGAAAAGCCGATCGAAATGGTCAGTCGCCTCAATGATCTGGATTCCTCGAGATGCCCGGCGCCTCACTTCCGGATCTTTTGTCTTTTCAAATACCTTATTGAGAGCAGGTAGTACTTTTTTACCCATCTCCTGCAGATAGTCCGAAGCACGCTCTCGATCGACATACGAATCTGATCCCAATTTCTCAATCAGGGCAGCCGCAGTTTTTTCGCTGTAGGGACGAGGAGAAGATCCAAGTTTGCTCAGTACCGGATCGTTCGCGCGAATCGCTTTAATTGTCTCTCTCGCTCGGGAATAACTATCCCAATCATCAGTGGTATCAGCCAGCTTCCCCAGAGCTTCGAGCGCCCCCCGCCCCATTTTGATCAGTTCAGCCTTAGACCTGGCGTCACCTTTTTCGAATGTTTTCATAAGCTTGTCGAGATCTTCTTTGCTAACCTCAGAAGGAGCAGACTCGCAGTCCGTCAAACAGTAGTCCGACTCTTCGCTCGTGGACGCATCCGCATCAATAGCACCATTACGACTTACAGCTCCCCGTTCCAGGTCTGTTAATCCCGTTATCTCAGGAAAACCGAATGGTTGAATTGACGAGTCCTCCTCCCGTAAGGGTGCGACTGAAAGCACGCTGCTGTCCGCGTCGACTCTGTAATTTTGAAGGTTATCCTGCTGCTTTTCGTCCGTATCAATCGGATCGAAGCTCAGATACTCGGTATTATTGGTAGTGCTATCCGCTCTGGTCATTTGTTTTTCCCCTGTAGAAAAGTCATTCGCTGCCTGGTGTGCCTACTAACGAACAATGCAGACTTCTCTTGTTCGCTGTTCGTATGTCATTCAATGTGCAGGCGATCAGTAGTTGAATCATAAATTCGTTGCGTAAAAACTTCTTGCAGATGCTGGCGCGCCATCTTTCGACGCCCGTGACAGATGCCCGATCGCTACTTCCATTGTCAAAATTGTTGAATGGCACTGTAGCTGAGACTTTGTCTCCAGCCGTCGTTCATTGACTCTGCACCCCTGAGCGCTACTTCAACTCATCCAAGATCCCGAGGTGACTGGATCCTGATTCGTCGTGATTCTTTTGCGGGGTGATAAGTAGCCACATTGTATCGACAATAATTTGCAGATTTTTGGCATCAATGCGAAAAACAGCCATCGAGTCTCATCGAGTCCAATAGAAACTATCATTAGCTCCCCCGATCTGAAGAAGGATTGGCGCATTCGGAGGAATTAGAATGGTGGTCTCACTCGAGGGCATGACCCCGCTTACGATACCGGTTCTCTGATCTAGCGCCAGCGCGACGGAGTTCATAAAAAGATTGCCAGTTGGGTGCTCGTACAAATTATATGTTCCATCTGGCTGCCGAACAATCGATCTTTTCTCCAATCCCACATAGAGCACGGTATCGACTGGAGACTGTAGAGTCGGAACAGCTTCCTCGTCATAGAAGATCATCATTGTTCCTCGAATCTCGCGCAGTCGTCCGAATTTGTCTCGACGTACGTTGCCTTCGCCGGCGGTTCTCAATCTGGTAAGTTTCTCTGAAGACCGGCTTGTTTGGGATGCTTGTTTCTCGATCCTTAACTGACAGCGGTATCGTTCTGTCGACAGCACACTCAACGCAGTGCCGAAGCAGATTGAATTTCTCGGCTTACTGTCAAAAGACGCGGCGATAGATCTCAACTTTGTCTGGAGCCTTCTCCAGGCGGCTGTTGCCGACTCAAACCACGTCGAGTGCAGTTGTTCGAAATACCACTGTCGATTCGTTATGTTCTGTCCGAAAGCCATTGAACCTACCCTCTAGCGCATCCAACGAGAGGATCATATCCAAAGTATTTTGCAGTTTATTAGCAGTTCAGGCACCGGTTACTAGCGCCCAGAACCTGTTTCGAACTGCTTGCCATCGAACTTGTGAGACTGAGTGAAATTGTTGAAGCCAACCCAGCTATAGTCGCCAGCGGAAGTGACGCTCATCTTGCCGCTGTAGGTCTCAGTCATCTGTCGATCCAACTGCGGATTGTGCCATGTCACGTTCCAGTCGTTTGTGTATTTTCCGTCTTTTCCCTTGAGGCGAGTA
>CAYTDR010001128.1:0-2814 GCA_964436185.1 uncultured Candidatus Obscuribacterales bacterium
CAAAGGACAAACAGCTAAGAAAATTGGTGGCAGTAAAGCTGTTGCATCATCTGTCCGCGGAGCAGCTGATCTCATTTCAACAAGAAGCGCGGGCAATTAGTAGGTTCAAACATCCCAACGTCATTCAGATTCTGGACTTTGGTCCGACTGAATCTGGTACACCGTATATGGTGCTGGAATACTTCGAGGGAACTCCCCTTTCAAAAAGAATTCAAGAACAAGGTCCACTGGATTTAGAGACCGCTGTCGACGTGTTCTCCAAAATTTGCGACGCATTGGCATATGCACATGAAATAGGGGTTTATCATCGAGATTTGAAGCCGTCCAACATTCTTTTCGCCACTATGCCTGATGGCGAAAGGCTTGTAAAGCTAATCGATTTCGGTGTTGCGCGAATGAAGACTGACGATCAAGAAACCACGGTCGTGCAAGGAAAAACAATTGTCGGCACGCCGGCCTACATGTCTCCTGATCAAATAAATAACCGAGCCTATGACGCCTACTCAGAAATTTACTCTCTGGCATGCGCGCTGTTCGAATCACTCACAGGAAGAACTCCCTTCCTGGCAGCGTCTGCCCTGGAGTTGTTCGAAATGCACGCAAATAAGACAGCCCCTGAACTGAGAGAGGTTGGCAGCCAGGATTACCCGCCGGCGATCGAAGAACTGATTAGCGCGTGCCTGGCAAAGAATCCTCAATCAAGGCCGGCATCAATGAGAGAGGTCAAAGAGAGACTGGAGTCGGCTGTCAAAGTCGAGGACCGACCTGCAGAAGCCGCTCCTCGAGAGACAATTGCTAAGAAACCGTTTCGTCATCGGCGCATACTCACATTGGCATCACTGGCCTCTATAATCGCCGCTGGTATCGGATATAGTATCTTACAATTTCAATATGCAGAGTTACCGAACAAGACCCATACTCTCTCCAACAAAGAAGAGCAGCCCACAGCAAGCAGGTCCGATCCGTTTGAATCGATCAATAAAGAATTCAGTTCCATTCTTGGCAAAGCAGAGGCAGGGAACTCCGACGCTCAAGTCCAACTGGCAACCATGTATGAAAAAGGCAACAGAGTTCCTCAAGATTACAAGAAGGCGTTCGAGTGGTACTTCAATGCAGCGAAAAGCGGCAATGCGGTTGCTGAACTGAGAATCGGCAATCTGTATCTTGAAGGCCACGGGGTTCCAGCAAACTACAAATCTGCAATGATGTGGTATCAGAAATCGGCCAAGAGTGGGAATGCCGAGGCGGAGGCGCAGATCGGCTCTCTCTTTGAGCAGGGCAAGGGGACGACACAGGATCTCAAGCAAGCTTTGTCGTGGTACCACCGTGCCACTGCTCACGGTTCTCCCTACGGGCAATACCATTTAGCGGAGATGTACCGTAGTGGAAGAGGTGTGAAACAAGACTATGCAAGCGCCCTGCAACTCTATAGTAAGGTTGCAGAGCAGGGACTGGCTGAAGGGCAAAACGGACTCGGTGCAATGTATCAAGCAGGCGAAGGTGTACGGAAGAATTACAAGCTCGCCGAAAAGTGGTACCTCCTGGCAGCCAACCAGGGTTTTGTTTTGGCCCAGGCGAATCTTGGCAGTCTCTACGGCGAAATGCATGACTATCAAAAAGCGATCACCTGGACCAACAAGGCGATCGAGCAGGGGGACGTAGCTGCCAAATATAACCTGGGCACGTTTTATGAGAAGGGGCTCGGTGTAATCAAGAACACTAACAGAGCATTCGAGCTGTATAAGCAAGCAGCAATGGAAGGTAACCCCGATGCCCAAAACACCCTGGCGACTTGCTATCTCGAAGGCATAGGAGTGAAAGCGGATATGCAAGAGGCTTTGCGCTGGTTCCGGAAAGCGGCAGAAGCGGAGCATCTAAATGCCATGGCTAATCTGGCGGATTGTTATCTGATTGGACGCGGAGTTAAACAAGACGATAAGCAGGCCCAAATGTGGTATCGCCGCGCAGCCGATCGAGGTAGCGCCTGGGCCGAAATCGGTCTGGGCGAACTCTATTACAAGCAGAAGAACTATCAACAAGCCGAGACCTATTTTCGAAAATCGGCTGTCGAGCATGGTACGCGATTGGGACAGACAGAGCTGGGCGAGCTCTATGAAACCGGCGTACTCGGAGAGAAGAAAAAGAGTCAAGCTGCATACTGGTACAAGCTGGCTGCTGATGGGAATTTCGCCCGGGCGCAAACCAATTTAGGCAAGCTTTATATGCATGGCATAGGTGTGCCCACCGATTATAAAGAGGCGCTTAAATGGCTTCAAATCGCAGCTCAAGCAAAACGCGAAAAGGAAGCAGATCCGACGGCTACTGCATTAATTGGCGAAATGTATGAGATGGGTCTCGGCGTTTCAAAGGACCGTGCCCAGGCAGCCATCCTCTATCAACAAGCTGCCAATCGAGGTTCTATCACCGGCATGACTCGGCTCGGCATGTATTATCAAGACAACGGCAACTTGGATGAAGCGAAAAAGTGGTACCAAAAGGTAATTGAAGTCGACGCTTCGTACGATTCGGATCTGAAGTACATCACCCTTGCCAAAACGAAGGTGGGCGAGATTGACAAAATAAAGAAGCTCGCGCGATAGGCAAAGGTAACATCACTGAACCACTGAGTGAAAAACTACGTGATAATTTTGATACTGTCATAAGGCACAAGGAAAAGAACCAGACCAGGAATTCAAGATGAAGTCAAAAGCGGTACCTGCAAAAGCACAAGAAATTCAGCGCCCACCAGCCGAAGTGCTTTACGGACACGAACTCGAGAAGTTGATCGAGCTTGATGAGGGAAAGCCCAAACCA
>CAYTDR010001129.1:0-2811 GCA_964436185.1 uncultured Candidatus Obscuribacterales bacterium
TTCGCGTGCCCGAAGAGAGACACGCTTCCTGAGCGCCGCCTTCCCGTACAGGATAGGCACTCGAGGATCTCCAAGAACGACGTTCGCAAACCCCGTCAACGAGGGAACAAGAGCAAGTTGCTGATGCACCATGCCGATGCCGAACGCTCTGGCAGCGCCGGGTGAGTTGAACGCCATCTCCTGGTCGTTGAGTAAAAGAGTTCCATGATCGGGGCGGTAGTAGCCACAAAGAATCTTGCTCAGCGTTGATTTGCCGGCACCATTTTCGCCGACGATAGCATGAATGCCACCACTTTCAATATCAAAACTGATCTCGTCGTTTGCTCGCAGATCTCCAAATTTTTTGGAGATTGAACTGAAGCGTAATACCAAGTTTTCGGATGACGTTTCGCTGGTCCGACTGGGTCTGTCTACAGAGGTTTTAAATATCACGTTTACATTTCCTTAGTGCCCTCCCAGATTAGGGACACCCGGATAGGCGCACAAGGGTGAGAATACGTACAAATAAAGCACGGTTGCCACTTACAGGTTTTGATCTTGTGCATCATTTTGTTGCCTGGCGACGATCCTCCGTCCGTAAACGCCCTGAAAGTGTCACTACGAGACTCGTTTGAGACCCGCATTACCATGGAAGAATGATTAAAAGGCCTCCAGGAATTCGATGAACCAGGACACTAACACTAGCGAGTCCAGAGACGACCTGAGGTCCTCCATATACGAGCCTGGAACTCAGGTGGGCAGATATTCAATTGAATCAGGTCTTGGTGTTGGCGGGATGGGCGCCGTCTATAAAGCAATCGACCGGCTTCTGGACAAGGCCGTAGCCCTGAAAGTTCTGAACACAGACCTGAGAGACGAGAAGGCAATAGTGCGCTTCCAGCGAGAGGCACGACTGGCAAGCAAGCTGCTTCATCCAAAAATCTCCACTGTCTACGATTTCGGGCTCCTGGAAGACGGAAGACCATTCATGTCGCTGGAGTTTGTACATGGCATCTCTCTTGCGTCCATACTCGAGCAGGATGGGAAACTAAGTTTGGACGCGACGCTGACTATCGCCATACAGATTAGCGAGGCGCTCGCACACGCACATCGCCACAACATAGTTCATCGAGATATCAAGCCGAGCAACATCATAGTCAACCAGCAAATAAATGGCTTGATTGAAATCAAGGTCCTCGATTTCGGAATTGCAAAACGAATAACGGTGCCGGACACTATCGGAGCGTTTAGCATTACGACCACAGGCGACATAGTCGGAACCCCCCTCTACATGAGCCCGGAACAGTCACAAGGGCAACCTTCCGTGCCTCAATCCGATATGTACGCACTGGGGTGTGTGCTTTTTCATTGCATTGCAGGCGTTCCTCCGTTCGAAGGAGATTCAGCCTTCGAGACAATCCGCAAACATCAGTGTGAGCCCGTTCCGGATTTACAAGCACGGGCCGGCTACCAATTGCCGAGCGGACTGGTCGTGCTTGTGCGAAGGCTTTTAGAGAAGGACCCTGCAAATCGGTTCGATTCGATTACCGACGTGATCTATCAATTGAATGCACTGCAAGATGGGGACTTAGCGACTGACCGTGTCGAAGACACGGAAAGACTACCGGATCCAGAGAAGGACTCAAGACCAACGAAGCATGGATTCAAGCGCTCACTTCTCGGTCTACTCTTCATCGGCATGCTGACACTACTGGTGGTACTGCCCCACTTCTCTAGGAAACCTGTCAAAACCGATTTCCTGCCAGTTGTTAATCAAGCGTCAGCCAATAGACAACCGAACGGACTGACTCCGATTGAGCTGTCGTCTTTACGAATGGAGGAGCTAGACGGACGCTCCAGTCAAATAATCGACCAGGCAATAGCAGGTTCTCCTCAATTTAGTGATTTCATTAACACAAGCAATATCAAGCCTGGTTTTCTTAAACAACTTCAGGGTCGCAAGATTAACACGCTAGACTTGTCGGAAACGAACGTCGACGACCAGTGCCTGGGAGAATTGGCTGGGTGCACGATACGAAAGCTGAATCTCAATGACGCCAAAAGGATTACCTCACTTAGCGTTGCTGAGAAGATAATCGGATTGAAAGAGATCCATTTGGACCGAACTGCAATTTCGGATGAAGATACTCGAAATCTTGTGAAATCTGATCTCAAGGTAGTAACAATGAATGGATGCGATGTAACTTCCTTGGACTTCGCCAACGAGCTAAAAAACCTCCGTGAGCTTCAGGTAAAAGATACAAAGGTCAATGGACAGGCATTAGACCGCCTATCTAATGCGTCTCTTCGATCTATTTACCTGGAAAATCTAGCTCTCCCTTTCTCATCGATTGAATCGCTGATGACGAGAATGTTCAACCTGTTGTTGGTAACCACCGACCTGAGTTACAAGCAGAGATCTGCTCTTGCGGATAGATTTCCCTTAGCTTCCTTCCATAGAAAAGAACTGTCTAAAGTTGCAAAAATAATGCGCGAAGGCAATGGCAACACAAGACAGCAGAGGGCGGTTGAACTCATTGACGCACGATACCCCAACCCCCCTGACGAACTTGCTCGCATTCTGTACGTCCTGGGTACAAGCACAGAAAATAACCTCCGCCCGGCAGAGCAACTGTCTTACTTGCAGCGCGCAATGAACATCGCTAAGAATAGCAAAGACCCCGCTATGAGACACCTGAGTCATCTCATGGCGACCGAGTTTTACCTGCTGGACAAGAATAGACCGAAGGCTGATGCAGAGGCACGCGTTTTCAGCAAGATAGCACCAACTGACCCGAAGGTACTGCAAGACCTTGGAAAGACTTTTATGCG
>CAYTDR010001130.1:0-2802 GCA_964436185.1 uncultured Candidatus Obscuribacterales bacterium
CGATTTGCGCTCAATGGGACAACACTCCGACGTTCTCAGCATGACGGTCACCGGCATCCACGATAAGCCTCGCAATCGATGGATTCTTCCTACCGGTTTCGGGCTGCTCGTCATCGGTGCTGTTGTATTCTGCGCCACCAACCATAAATCGGAACAGCCCCTGAAACCCCAAAAGCCTCCCGAGCAATACCTCCAGAATGACCTACAATTCTCAGATGCAAAATTTCCTTTCCGCAAAGTCGAAAGAAAAAGCGATGGAACTTTCTGGGAAGTGTGTGACGTATCTCTCGTGACGGATGCACATATTAGACTTCTAAGGGGAAAGAAACCATATTCGGTTGCGGTCAATAACTCGGCAGTCACCGGCACAGGTTTTCGATACCTAAGCGATTGGCCAATCAAACGTGTTGACCTGGCAGCATCAGCGGTCTCCGATGAGGGTCTCAAGTGGGTGGCGAAGTTGAGAAAGCTAAAAACACTAAATATCAACGACAATCTGAACGTCGATTTGCTCCATTTTCCGAGCTTCCCATCCCTTGAAGCGCTCAACGTTTGTAACTGCCCCAATGTCAAAGATGATGGCATCAAGAGGATGGTGGAGAGCTGTCCGAACATGCGTAGATTGAAATTGGGCAATACGAACATTACGGCTCACAGCTTCAAGTACTTGAAGTCACTCAACCTCTATACTCTTGAGGCGCACAGCCTACGACTGAAAGATTCCGATCTGATTCCCCTATCGGGTATGAAGCTGGGGCATCTCGATATAGGCAGCAACCCAGGTTTGACCGATGGATGTGTACCAATACTGGCAAAAATGAAAACATTGGGTGGACTGAGACTCGACGGTTGTAGCGGTATCACTGACAGTGGCATAGCCAAACTACAGAAGGCTCTTCCACATTGTGGTATCGAACACAAAGTTGAGAGGACCTCGACAAGTCACGACAAATCAAAGGAATTCGCCGAGTACTTTTTAGAATAGTTTCGTCAATGCAAGTGCTGCAACTGTGATCTTCTTCACGATATCCGGCATAGCTCAATTAAAACTCACTTGCAGACCGATATTCGCATCCTACTGATCGACTAGATTTGCATGCGCTTCCATACAGGCACTGTGCTTTCGGCCCCTCCATTTATACGATTGATTGCCGACTGGATCTCCAAACGCACCTCGAACTCCGGATCTTCCAGGGACCTTTCCAGCGCAGGGATGGCTATGCTCGTGCCGGCTTCAGCAAGAAACCGAGCTGCTCTCCATCTTACGAGCTTGTTCCTATCCACTAGAGCCTGACAAACATCTTCCTCGCAGGAAGGATCTCCTATGTCTGAGAGCGCATCACCTGCGGTGCGACGAACTCCCACCGCAGGATCGTTTAGTAAAGCAAGACATAATGGTGCGACAGCCCGTGAGTTTCCAGTGGCTCCAAGAGCTGCTGCTGCCAGGCGCCGTACTTGCATGTGCTCGTCCGTCAGTGCGCGGCAGAGAAACGGGATATCGTCCTCTGAGCTCCCCAGGTCCTGAACGGTGCGTAATCGAACACGCCAATCGCTGGATGACAAGCCCGCTTCAGATTGCTCACGCGAAAGGGTTGGCGCTGTTTTCGTCTCCTCGCCTTTGGCCTGGGCTACCAGTCGCTCCAGATCAGATTTGGTCACGGTGCCTTCGATTTCGTCGACCACCTCTTGTGCCACTATATCCGGTTCTCCATATCGAACGCCCCAGTCCGCCCAATAACGCTCTTTGAGAAAATCAGCGTCAGTGGAATCTCGATTCACTGCAACTGCTTCCATGAACCTGCTTGCCAGAGCCAGACGCTTTTCAGTCTCGGCGGCCAAAACCTTTACTTGAATAGGAACGCCGAGATAGGTCTGTACGAGAACAGAGACCTGGCCTTCCTTCTCTCCATCCGCCCTGAGCTCTTCCAGAGACTGATCACCATCGGACTTCCCGGACAGGATCTCAGTAGCAATCTCGAGGATAGCTTTCCAATCCGACCGGGGGTCTCGATTAAGCGTGACGAAATCCTGGCAGACAAAGACGCTTTTAACACCAGCGATCGCAAGCAGCTTACTGACGAACTCGGGGCAACCGGCACAATCCTCAGCCGTGTATGTGACGGCTTTGCCCAGCGACTCCTCAAAGTTCAGCTTCATGCTGTTTGGATTTGGTGTTGTCTCAATCGATTTGAAACGCACTGGCAAACTCCTTCAACTTACATCGAGCGACTATAGCTGCGATTGGCACACAGAGCCTGGCGGTCGTACCCACCACATGTCTCAGGATTGTATCATTGCCTGGTGGGGTCGCGACTCGTCGGTTCGAGACCAGGGAATAAAAAAGTTATGCTCGAAAGACATTTGGATAATTCTAAAGAGTCAAAGATTGAGGCTTCTTTTGCTCACCTCGATACCGTGGCGTGTGAAGGTTTAAAAGATGTGCGCCTGACTTCTTCGTCCGAATTCGACAATGGTAATTCGTCAGCTACACCCATATCAATGCTGAAAAATGCTCATCCGGTCACAGTGAATATGAAAGTTGAGCCGCAGTGCGAAACCAACTTGAACTCACAGATCTCGACAAAAAAAGAGGATGAGTCCGAGACTCCACCAGTGAAAACGCTGGCTGTGTTGATGTGGTGCACTGGGTACGTTTGCATACTCTTTCTCCCGTCCGCCATGGGCTTGACTGGGTCAGACTGGCTCACACTCTTTCTGATTGTTGCGATCGGCGGAGGCATAAGCGCGGTCGAAATAAACAAGAACCAGATCGGCTGCACCTCGCAGAAGAATGTGATCACA
>CAYTDR010001131.1:0-2790 GCA_964436185.1 uncultured Candidatus Obscuribacterales bacterium
CACGTTGCGCTGTGTTAATCCAATCCATCGTCGCATTTGCCCAACGCTCAGACTGCTCGGGTGACAGATCGTGCGGTCTTCTCCAACCACTGAGATCACCTCTAATGCTTATTTTTTCCAGACCTTTCAGGTGGAATTCGACGCCAGCCGCCTGACTGTCGAGCGCCGCCAGACAGCATTTCTGCTTGGCGTATTGAGTCCAGACATAGTGATTGGCAAACTTTGTCACTTCTTCCGCAGACGGCAGTCCGTCTTTCCTGATGTCTTTCGATGCAAAAGAAAATTTGATCTCGCCATTACGAATTCTCGTGCGAAAAGTCTCGTCCGTTTCCCGAAATCCACTGCCATCGAGGCTTGGTTCCGGTTGGATTGGCGAGCCTGGAGGAAATGCAACGCCTCGAGATTCCATTTCGCACGTCAGTGCAATGACGTCTTGCTCGATCAGTTTATGTGCCTCAGTCCAAAGTCGTTGTGTCTCCGGACCAAACTCGCCACGATCGCGTTCTTCTTTCAGTTTCTTCTCGTCGATTAGCTGGTCAACGGGCTGACCGGTTGCACGCTTACGCCCATTTTCTACTTTCAAGGCCTCGTTTGCTGGAATTGCCAACCGATCAAGAATTTGCAGCAGGAGCTCGCTATTAGGAATCTTCGATAAATCGATGGTGCCGGATCGAACCGGCTTTTCTGTCGCACTCTTTTCCTCAGTATCCTTCTCATTGTTTTTGTTCTGATGAGAGTTTAGTTTAAAATCAATTTCTATGCCTTCCGAGCCCACAAAGGATAGCCTGGGCAAGATTCGGCGCGCCGACAAATTGGAACTCCGCCCCCCAAAAAAAGCATGTGCATCTGAGAAGACTATCCCTTCCGGGTCCGAATTCGTGACTCCGTCTTCATGCGAATTTAGCTCGGCTGCCAAAACTGGTTTTGTATCAAACGGTTTCAACTCCTCGATGTATAGTGCCACCAGCACGTCGCGCGTCGACGATTCTATGTTCTTGTCCGGATCCGACCAGGAGTCGTATGCTTCAGAAAATGTGTTCATCCCATCCCCCGCTTTTGATATCACATATAATGGCTTCAAATTTGAACGCACCTGCAACGAAATGGGCCGAACACTCGTTCAGCCCATTTCGTTGCAGCAGAGCAGTAGCCTAGTGTAGATACCTGAGTAACTGAGTGATAGCTACGGCGCGACCACGAAAATGTGGTCCGCCATGTCTGGCGGTATATTTTTCCATAGCATCACGATATTCAGTTACTCGGCGGCGTGCCTGGTCCAAAGCAGCTTGATCGCCGCTGGCCAGTCTCTGCTGGAACGCTTCCGCCGCGGTGATTTTTCCTTTCAGGTCTTCGATTTCCCTCTGGACTTCCCGCTCATTGCCGGTTTTCTTCTCAGCTTTTTCTAATCGCTCTTTTAGCTGCTCTATCTTTTTCCCCCAAAGGTCAACGTAAGTAAGCTCGGACTTCTCGCCGCCTTCCTCAAAAGTAATGCCTTTATCTGAGATGGAGGCCAAGCGAACCGCGTCCACTTTTGGAGGAAGTTTTGAGACAACGGGTTCCGTTGTTGCGACCTCAGTGGCTTTGCCCGTGCTCGCTGCAACATCCGGTATAGCCGGTGACGCGTCGGCTTTCGCGGGAATAGCCTTGTCCAACCAGGACTGAATACCGGCTTTCTGCCCAACGGTCAACTTGCCTGGACTAGAATGTTCGATAAGGACTTGATAAATCTCTTTGCCCAGCTTATCTGGCTCATTCAGCAAACTCACCGGCAGGTGAATAGTCATCACAATGTTGTTATTAAGAGGTTTGCCGGACCTATCGAAAGCTTTTAGAGGTCTGCCGGAGGCATCGATAAAGCCTTTGTCCGTTTTTTGTATAGGTTGAGTGGTCTGATTCTCCTTATTAAATTGATGAAACTCGACGCAAGTTTTTTCAGCATTCGGAGAGAACTCCACTTGAATTGACATTCGCTGAAGTTCCTTGGCGTCCATTCCTATGACGTACGACTGAATAGTCTCCCAAGTCTTCTCGGCTATAGCCTCGTTTCTGTACTCGGCTGGAATCTGTTTGATTGCATGGAGCTTGATGTCGTTGACAGCGTTGACAAAACTTTTTGCCGTGGCATCAGATATCATGGCCGGGGCAACCGTCTTTACGTTTGCTATTGGCACGCGCTCGGCGTTTTTCGCTTCAAGCTCAACGGCAGCGGTCAGTGGGCTTGCGTCGGTTTTCAGCGAATCAGATACGACTTTGCTTATGTGATACATAGCGGCAAGACCGTTGTACTGTTTGCCACCAGGTGTATCGACAACCGAATCTTTCACCTCAGTCATTACGACTTGTCCCGCCACCGTTCTTTGTCCAGTCGTCGAAAGCATCAGCCGTCCGGGAGCTTTAGCTTCGGCACCTGCTCCTCCGCTTAGTAAAAGCTGCGTCTTTTTGCCGTCCAGACCAAAGGCCTTCTCCATTGCTCTCAACGCTTCTGGAGTAAAATCGCTTGTTCCGGATTTGAATTTATACAGGTTTCTGATATCTCCACCTGCGAACTTGAAATCAGCAGCTCCTGATTCAACCAGTTGGCTTAAGTTCTCATGAATCGTACCAATCAGTGGCGGATCTAACTTACCATATTGTTTTATGATGGCTTCCTTTGCTTGCTCTGTGAACTCGCACGTTTCAGGGCTGAATACGTAAAGGTCTCTAACCTCCTTTGGCCAACCAGGTTTGCCAACCTGACTGTGCGCATACTCGATCATTGCTTGTTCCGTTTTTTGTGGAAAGAAAGCTCCA
>CAYTDR010001132.1:0-2787 GCA_964436185.1 uncultured Candidatus Obscuribacterales bacterium
TTCCGCTGCTTCTTCTTCACCGGCTGGTTCTGCTGATGCTTCTTCAGTTGCTGCGTCTTCTGATGCCGCTTCCGCTGCTTCTTCTTCACCGGCTGGTTCTGCTGATGCTTCTTCAGTTGCTGCGGCTACTGCCTCTTCTAGAATCTCCGCTGCTGCAGCCAATTCTTCAGCAGCTTCCTGCACTAGTTCTGATACAGCTTCAGCATCAGCGACGGCCGCTTCAACCATTTCGACCGCAACTTGCAATTCGCTTTCGCAGATCGCTTCAGCTTCCGCTTCCGCACACTCCGGTGCTTCGCACTCAGCTTTCGTTTCTGCTTCAGCACATTCGGCGGCTTCATCACACTCAGCCTTTGCTTCGGCATCCGCACACTCGGCCGCTTCATCGCACTCAGCCTTTGCTTCGGCATCCGCACACTCAGCGGCCTCATCGCACTCAGCCTTTGCTTCGGCATCCGCGCATTCAGCACTCTCATCACATTCAGCCTTCGCCTCGGCGTCCGCACACTCGGCTGCTTCATCGCACTCAGCCTTTGCTTCGGCATCCGCACACTCAGCAGTTTCATCGCACTCAGCCTTTGCTTCGGCATCCGCACACTCAGCAGTTTCATCGCACTCGGCCTTCGCTTCGGCTTCCGCGCATTCGGCTGCTTCATCGCACTCAGCCTTAGCTTCTGCATCTGATACTTCACTTTCGGAGGGTTCAGCAGTTTCCGCTTCATTTGCGGAGTCGTCTGCTTTTGCTTCTGCGTCTGCTACTTCGTCTTCGGAGGGCTCGGCAATTTCGTTTTCGCCGGCGGAATCATCCGCCTTTGCTTCTGTGTCTGCTACTTCTTCTTCGGAGGAGGGTTCAGCGGTGGGTTCGGATGCGGAGTCGTCAGTCTTGGCTTCTGCGTTTTCTTCTTGATCGTCGGAGGGCTCTGTTCCAGCTTCCTGCATTTCAGGAGCTTCGGCCATTGGAGCTTCTTCAACCGCTTCTGCGGCTGCACCTGCGTCCAACAAGGATGCAGTTTCTGCAATACTCGACTCGCTGGTCGATTCACCAGCTTCGGACACCTCTTCAAAAATGGCATCACTGGTATCTTTTATAGTGGCAGTCTTCGGCTCACTAGCTCGTCTAGCTGCACTTTTGTTTTTCTTCTTTCCCATAAAAACTCCTCCGAATTCAAATTTAAAAACACAGAAACCCCACACCAAGACGAGAATCTCACACGCAAATCCGCTGCATCACTAAACGAATTTGTGAAGCAACAGAACGTCTGGCGTCTTGAAGAACGACTACGCTAAAAACTATTTTCTACTTTCATTCTGACAAATAATTCGTACGCTGTGTAGGGTAAGAGCAAAATTTTTTGGTTAAAAAGTTGCGAAAGTTGAAAATCGATAGCACCGTTTATAGTGGCGTCCACTATAGTTGATAATAAGTTCCGTCTTCAATACGCTTTGCAATTTCAAATTCCCGAAGCGCCTTGTGTAGTTGCTTCTCCGAAGAAACAACCCAAGAAATCGTAGCCGAAGAACCGCATGAAAAGCCAGCCTCCAAAGACGACTTCCAGCATTCCACTGACACTCGCGCGATGAGAAAAGCGTTGTGGAACGAACTTCGACCGGAAATAGCGATTAACGATGTTCGAACACGCAATCGGATTTTCGATCGCTGTGAGTTGTCGTTCGAAATGTCTATCGTCAAATTTTCAGTTTGTAGTTCAACTGCGAAATTGTGATCCGAATAACAACTTCGCGAAAGGTTTGACCCTGAAATCCAACAGATCGCTCTTCGAGCTTCGCCGAGATCAGATGTATCATTCCTTCCACCATACTCGTGAATCGAGCTGATGCTGCACGGTTTCGCGTCATCTGTCGCACCTTGTAAAATCGCGAACATCGCCCAAGTGCCCAACAAACCATCCGACCTGACCTAGTAGGTTGCTCAGTTCTTCGAGGGAGTGTGTCTCTCTTCGTGTGCGCGATGAAAACCCAGACACTGCGCGGTTCTCATGTGGTTTAGCACCACGACGAAAGCACGAACATCGCCCAACAGCTCAAGAGCCCACGAACAATCCGACCTGACCTAGTAGGTTGCTGCCTTTCAACCGATAGATGTCTGCCTCTCTTCGGATGCTCAACGAAACGTAGACACAGACGCGGTCTCCAGTGATTTTAGCACCACGACGAAAGCACGAACGTCGCCCAAGCACCCAAGAGCCCACGAACAATCCGACTTGACCTAGTAGGACACTTGCCTTTCAGTCCGCGGAAATTGTCCGCCCATCGTCGGATGTTCAACGAAACGCAGACACCGGGCGGTTTTTTGCGCGATATTAGCACCACGACCAAAGGCACGAAGGCACCAAAGCACCAACCGGACAATCCGACTTGACCTAGTAGGCAACCAGTCCTCTACCATTTTTCTCAAGCAGTCTCACTATCTCGCTCGCCATGCGGGATAGAACAACTACCGATCTTGCCCAGGAATTAAACGAATGCTGCGTGGTCTTGTGTCTGTCAGCTTCTTGTGCGAAGCAGAGCGAGCAAAAGGCTCGACCTGATCAAGTAGCTTCTTCACTTTCTCGATCACACGCGTCGAAGCCGACAACATATCGGCGCAGTCATCGAGTCTTTTGTCGGAGAGCAACTGTTGAATAGCAGGAAGACAATCAGTTACGGTCACCATGTCAGCTGCCGCCACTTTCAAACGGTCTGACACGGTTGGATCGGCAACCGTGTACTGCAACTTCTGATCGAGATCGTTGACTCGTTCCAAAAGCTCAGCAACTAAGATTTTCA
>CAYTDR010001133.1:0-2781 GCA_964436185.1 uncultured Candidatus Obscuribacterales bacterium
TGGCCGACATTTACGAGCGAAAGAACAACGTAGAGCTGGCCATAGAACAGTTGCGAAGCGCCCTCAAATTGAGCAACGATCAATCGTTGCAACGCCGGCTTGCGGGTCTGCTCAACAGGCGAGGCAAGGAGCTCCTGGATGACGGTCAGAACTCTGTCGGCTATGCCTACCTGCAACAAGCGAAATCAATCGATCCTGCAAGCTCAGTCCCCGATGTCACGCTCAAAAATATAAGCGTGGGAGTGGATAGCTCCAGCCGCTGTCCACGCATTTCCGGAGAAGTATGGAACCCCGGCGACAACAGTATCTCGAGCCTCTCTCTCCGGGCGGAGCTCTTCGACACGACCTCCGACAGAGCGTTGTGGTCTAAAGAGACTCGCGTAGTAGACGAGTTCGTCCGCCCCCTGGGTGGCAGGGATTCTCAGCCGTTCCGCTTCTCTGCTGGTGTTCCAGCAAAATTCGACGGCACAGTCGAGTTTCGCATGTATGTTGATGGCTCCCTATACAAGGCTTACAAGCTCGAGAACGGCTCGCGCGCACCGAGCCCCAGCGTCGTGGACGCAACGCCGGAACCCGCTCCTGCTCCGTCGCGCACGCAGAGCACAACCGGCCCCGATACCGTCGCACCAGCTCCGGCAGTAGTAAAAACAGCACCACCACCAGCAGTGGAAGCGCCGAAACAGGAGACAGCACCGGCTCCCAGCGGCAATCCGGAAGAAAAAACCCTGCGAGATTTAGAGTTCTAGGCACAGTCTAAGTGCACCGTATATGAGGCTGGCTGCTTCGAAAAGACTCAGGGTAAACCCTGATTGTCATTCAATCGGTCTCCTTTTGACGCCTCGACAAGAGGAGTTCCGGCCATGGTCTGAGTGCACCATATGCGAGGCTGACGGCTTCGAAACAGCTCAGGGTAAACCCTGATTGTCGCTAAATCGACCTCTTTTTTCACACTTCGACGAGATGAATTCGACTGCTTCAAGGTAACGATGTTCTCGAGCTCATCCAGCAAGTTTCTCAGGCTGTAGGTAGGCTCGTAGCCGATCAACGCGCGCACTTTGCTGATGCCGAGCTTATGTGGTTTGCGGGACTCTCCGGACCTTCAGAGACGGCGAAGTTGTAGGCACTTGGAATAGTATTTTTGAACTCGTCCCCGGCCCGCCGAGATCCCAGTTCTGCAAATCTTCGACCGAATATTCGTAGCCACCATCGATGGTGACAACCTCGTACAAGTGTTCTTGGCGCACGCTCAAATAATCCAGTCTCTTCATCACTGCCGCACTGCTGCCTTCCAGAGCCAGCGAGCCCATGCGACGAATTTTTATAGGCAGCCTATTCCAACGAGAAATGAACGCTCATGGTCTGAGCGTGACGACAAGCGCCATCACCGTTCCAGGTCGCCTGCACCACCAGTGAAAAGAAGTCGCATTGAAGCTCAACCTCAATTCGGTAGTAGGAAGTTCGCACGAACAATCAAAAACGCAGTCTATCTAGCCGCTCTTAACTTGATCGCCGCCCTCGGCCTTGGCTGATTCAAGAAACTCGAGGCCTTTGAACATGAGTTGGTTTTCGTCACGCGCATGGGTCGGGAAAGAGACCACTGAGATGCTGGCGGTGACGCGTAGATGTTTGAGCTCTTCGTTGATGGGATAGTTCTTGAGAGCATCTCTGATTCTCTCGCCCACGACTTTGGCTCTGGAAGAATACGTCTCGGGAAAGATAATAGCCAATCTGTTCTGCTCGCAACGACCAGGAATATCGACGTCACGTATGGCGTTTTGAATGATCTCCATTCCCGATCTGAGCATGTCTTCTACAATCATGGTGCCGTACTGCCGACCATAAGTGCTGAGCTCATCGATCTCCATGAGAAGAACAGAGACAGGTCGTTTGTACCGTTTCGCCCGTCGAACCTCGTAGCGCAGTTTTCGCATGAAAGCCTTGTGATTGTAGACCCCAGTGGTCTCATCAATCATGCTGACCTTCTCGTAATGCTCGAGCTTCTCCTCGCTGATAAACTGCCGGGATCTATCGAGTTCTTTCTGTTGCTTCTCTTCTTTGAACTTCTTGCGATCCTGCTTGGTCTTCTTCATCAACTGCGTGAACTTGGTCTCTCTGGCGTATGACCAGCCTTCACGGGCTTCTCTGTCTTCCTCTTTAGCCATCTTGTTCTCCGCTTTCGCCAAATTCAGTCGAATGAATTTTGAATGGGCTTCCCGACTTTCCGAAGGACCGCGAGGTTCCAGGTTCCTTCGGTCAGATCTAACCTATAGGGAGTATACCCCGTCCAGGGTGAAAATGAACTTCCCGAAGTTCTGTAGACCAAAACCGCTATACATTCCGCAAAACCCTTACCAGGTGGCAGATTCGCGGGCTCGCTCAATTCGTGGGACAGTCGCGTCGTCGTCCCCGTGCGTCTTTTCTCAGACTCTCGCGCTCTGGAAGTTTGGAGAATTCGCCTGGAGCTTGTAAAGTAGAGGTAGAAGACTTCGCGGAAGTTTGGAGAATCCGGGCAAAGTGGAGGTTAAAAAGGGATTGGAAATACCGTCACTAAAATCACACCTGAAGTACTACCGGAGCCAACACAGAACGTTAGGCTGTAAACTCACCCACTTGCTCGGTATTCCACTGATCGCATTATCCATCCCTGTCTTCCTTTTCAATTGGAAACGCGGAGCTACGCTTTTCTCCCTGGGCTGGGTCCTGCAAATGCTTGGTCATTTAGTATTCGAGAAAAACAGACCGATTATGTTTTCAAAACAGCGGCACGCATTGACTCTCCTA
>CAYTDR010001134.1:0-2779 GCA_964436185.1 uncultured Candidatus Obscuribacterales bacterium
AAACAATCGCCGGCAGAAAGATGATTGTTCTCAGCAATGAACAAAACAACACTCGAGCCTTTACGATGTTCGTGCCTACAGATGGTCAGAGATATCTTTATCCCGTGACCTTCGAAGGCAATAAAAATGAATTCGACGCAGTCCGCGCCGGTTTCAATCGAACACAGTGGCGCCGCACACCGGATGCACCACCAGCACCACCACCGGCACGTCCGGGTAGATAAGCTAGTCGAATAGAACGAAAAATCAGTGAAACGAAACCAGCTCTTTCTCCAGAGACTCGAGGGACTTTCCGCGCGTCTCCGGCATCATGAAAAGAACACAAAGCAGCTGCAAGATCATCATGGCGCTGAAGAATCCGAACACCGCCCCACCACCGAGGCGAGCCATAACAACAGGGAATAAGAGTGCAATGATGAAGTTCCATGCCCAGTGAGTGAAAGACCCAAGAGACTGTCCATGGCTCCGTATCTGGTTCGGAAATACTTCCGATAGAAACACCCACATAACTGCACCTTGCGAGAATGCAAACGAGGCGATGAAGCCAATCAGTGCAATCATGACAAGCGTGCGATCGAATGTTCCACTGAAATAGCAGTAGGACATCAATGCAAGCGAAGCGAAGAGCCCGACAGAACCGGCGATCATTAGCGTCCTACGACCGAACTTGTCGATACAGAACATAGCCAGAACCGTAAATATGAGGTTGGTCACGCCGACGGCAAGGAAGGTCTGCCAGAGCGATTCCTCGATAGTGAGTCCGGTTCCTGAAAGAATACGCGGAGCATAGTAGATAAAAACGTTGATGCCCGTGAGCTGGTTGAAGGACGCTAGCAAGAAGGCAAGCAGAGTCAGTTTCCCATACTTGCGCTGAAACAATGAGGTAAAGCTGACACGCTCCTCTTTATGCAGAGCTTGCCGGATCTCGTCGATCACTTCTCCACTCTTGCTCTTATCGGAATATATTCCGTCCAGTACTTCACGCGCCTCTTCGACACGTCCCTTGCCGACTAACCAGCGAGGGCTCTGCGGAACAAAGAAGAGAAGCGCGAAGAAGATCAGCGCCGGAAGCGACTGGGCACCGAACATCCAGCGCCAATTGTCGGCAAAGTGTGAAAAATAACCGTTAGAGAAATAGGCGACAAGGATACCAAGGACAATGTTGAGCTGCGATACCGCCACCAGTCGTCCACGAGATTGAGCCGGCGCTATCTCCGCGATATACATGGGCGAAAGAACCGACGCCAGACCGACCCCAATACCGCCGATACACCGCCCAACCACTAGCGTCGCCCAATTAGGCGCGAACGCGCAGGTCAGTGCTGACACCAGATACAGTGTTGCGGTAAAAAACAAGCTGTTGCGACGCCCTAACTTGTCCGCCGGATAACCGGCGATGAGTGCACCGATGATGGTGCCGAACAGCGCACTGCTTACGGTGAATCCCCACTGGGCATCGTCCAGGTGAAAATGCGGAACCACGAATGCATCAGTACCCGAAATCACTGCAGTATCGAATCCGAATAAGAAACCACCCAGGGCGGCTACGACAGTGACAAAGTAAAGTCTGAATCGCATACGCCTCGGCTCAGTCGAATTTCGGTAAGTCAGGTAAGCCGGATCTCTCTTGTTCGAATGAGAAAACTACGCCGGCTCGTGCACAGTCCGCAGCGATGCTTGCCTTATTCTCCGCAAAGGAAGATGAACTCTCACCACCACCACCACGAAGAATCAGTTGACGGCTTACTCTTTCCGGTTGAAAGTATTGTGTCAAAACAGCATCGAACTTCAAGGGATCGCATTCGTACCCACAGGTAAAAATGTCGACAAAACAGGAGGAATGCTCAGGATAGGTATGAATACTGGCATGGCTTTCAGCCAGCACATACACGCAGGTCATACCCGCTCCAGGAAAGACATGCAGCGCCGCATCAACTACGGTGGCACCAGACGCCTCCACAGCCAGACGCATAACACTGTCCACGCCACCCTTGTCTTCAAGTCGTTCGAGCCGGCAGCCCGAATAACTGGCAATCAGATGCTTGCCGCAAAACTCGAATTGGGTGCTGGCGGTCTGCGCCAACTCTTTCCGAGTAGCCGTTTCACTGACGCCGCTTACTCGTTCCACCTTCGCTCTCTCCCCAGCACGATGACCTGATACATAATACAGTTTCACGACCGAATATTGACGCCTTTGAGCGGTTTCCAAGGAGAAAAGGTTCAACTTTAAAGTATTGCGTCGAAAACGACCGGCTCAGCCTAGTCCCATTCAAAAGTCCACTGGTAGAACTGCTCGTACAGCTCCAGCGGTATCTCAACGTTCGACTCGAACTCGAAAGTGGGTGTGCCGAAATTCGCTGACTCTCGTGCTTTGTGGAACTCGGTCATAGGAATCACGTAATCCTTCAACACTACACCGCCTTCATTGGTGAAACTGACTTTCACCTCGCGCTGATCGCGGACGAACATCTGGAGGTTTTGCTCGGGTCCGACCATGGCAATGCGAATATGTAGAAAGCCCTGGTCCCAATACGATTTAAGAAAGGCGTCCAGTCCGATGGGCACCACGGAGACCGGGGCGTAATCCCTTATCACTCGCGCTTTTTCGACTCTAAATTTACCGTATTGCGCAATCAGAGCATCCTTTCCCCCGCCATGAGCAAACGAAGGTTTAGCAAGATACTGACCTCGATTGAACCCCGGCTGCGGTGCTTGAGGCGGTGGAGGTTTTGTTGCTCGCGGAGGCGGTGCCTTCGGCGTCGGAGCCGGCGCCGGAACC
>CAYTDR010001135.1:0-2774 GCA_964436185.1 uncultured Candidatus Obscuribacterales bacterium
CTGTATCACCCCGACGAGAAAAGCAAGAAAGTTTTCCCTGCGTTTATTCTTTCCATATATCTGGCAGAGCGCGAGCAAGTAATCAAATCGTTTCTCAAATTCTGCCCGATGAAGCCGATTATGATGAAGAGTCCCGCTCCGGTGACCCAGTTTGCATGTCTCGTTATCCTGATCATGCTTATGTTGTGGTTCTTCTACCTTCTGACCCCGTAGTTATTCTGAGTTCAGAGGTTTTTAAATGCTGAACGACAGACCTTTTAGCAAACGGCTGGCAAAGGTGCAAGCGTTCTGACCTGGCACTAGTTGAGGTGCTTTGCAATTCGAGCGTTTGTGAGTAATTTCAAGGCTTCGCCAGTACGACTCGCTAGCAAGTTTATCGAAGGGCCTTGCAACGGAGCGCTTGCCCGTTGCTTCCGGTTCAATGAGTCCGACTTGATACCGCGACTGAGTGTCGAGCTACATGCGTCTCTCGCTGAGCTCTGGCTTGATCGGTACAAATCGGAGCTGCAAGCACTCAAGTAATTGCCTGCGAAGAACTTTTAAACCGAATGAATAACGAAGGCGTGGCGAAAAGTTAGTTCTAAACGCTTCAGTTCAAAATATTTGTAGTGCTTTGCAATGCAGACGAAGAAGCACCCTGCGCCCGACTGTCAGGAGTCGGCATGGCTACTTCGTCTCTTCGGCCTCGAGTGAGCGAAGATAAAGAACGAGGTTGTCAAGTTCTTTGTCGTTTAATACTTCTTTCGGTTGTGCCGGCATAATTCCAACCCCCTGACGAATGAATTTCTTCAAGCCGTCATCGTTGGGGAAATGATCGGGCAACTTGTCCAACGCAGGACCCATCCCCTGTTTAGCACCTGGATGGCAAGAGTTGCAGCTGCGCAGGAAAATTTGCTCTCCGGACAGATTGGTCGTCATCGAATCCTTCTGTCGCTGTTTGGCTAGCTGTATTTGTCGGATCCGCTTGACCTCTTCCGACATGACACAACCACCTGTGGTTGCAATAATCATAAGGAAGAGCAAGCATCTTTTTGCTATCGAACGCATATACAACCCTTCGTCAGAGCCCGTTTAGTCATAGTTTGACTGAACCCCGGGCGTTTGAGTCAGAAAATTCTCTTCATTAGTATGCATTGAATCTGTCTCGAAGAGCCAGTATACCGCTCAATTCTTGACAGCTTTAGTTTTTAACGACAGTTTAACATCTCTTGAATCTTACAAGGGAAGAACCTGTGATTGCCAGCTATTGGCTACTTTCGGGGAGCTTAGACTGATTGCAATTTCGGACAATTCCCTCTGCTTAACATAGCGTTTACTTGAGGCGTGTACAGTTATAGTATGCGCACTTGAGCGCAACTAATTTCCATCTTCCATGCCCACCGAGGTAATCCCGAGTATATCAGGGACAGCGCAAGATTCGAGGATAGTGTCTGAGCGCACCGGGATAACCAAAATTGGCTATGGATTATATATGTATCACTCTGTTTCTAGAAGCGGCGGTATAGCATGAAATCGAAAACGACAGGCATCGATACCCCTACCAGTCAAACGGCTCCGGAGGAGGAAGAGCGCATCATCGTACGTGGTGGCAGAGCGCTCAACGGTCAAGTAAGGGTAGAAGGCGCTAAAAATGCTGTACTGAAAATGATGGCCGCGGCGCTGTTAGCTCCGGATGTATCCGTGCTGCGAAATGTCCCGGACCTCACTGACGTGCATGTCATGGGTGATGTGCTTCGCGTTTTGGGCGCGAAGGTGAAATTCTCCAAGGGCGAACTCGAGATTGACGCTCGGCATGTGACTGAATGGGAAGCTCCTTATGAGTTGGTCAGTCAGTTGAGAGCATCAGTCGTGGTGCTCGGTCCTCTGCTCGCTCGCTTCAGAGAAGCGAAAGTTTCTTTGCCGGGCGGCTGCGCCATCGGCGAACGCAAAATCGATCTGCACCAACGCGGACTGCGTCTGCTTGGAGCCGACACGAGAATCGACCATGGCTATATAACTGCCAGCGCTAAGAAACTCGTCGGTGCTCATATTTATCTCGATCGTCCTTCCAACGGCGCCACCGAAAACATTATGTTGGCAGCCGTGGTGGCAGAAGGCACGACTGTGATCGAGAATGCCGCGCAAGAGCCTGAAATCGTCAATTTAGCCGATTGCATCAACTCCATGGGCGGAAAAGTCTATGATGCAGGCAGCTATCAGATCACCATCGAAGGCGTGCAGTTGAAAGATTTGCACGGAGCCAACATTGACACCATTCCCGATCGTGTCGAGGCGGGTACTTTCCTCCTCGCGCCAATGGTTACCGGCGGTGAGATACTGATTGAAGGAGTCGATCCCCATCATCTGTATTCACTGATCAGCAAAGTGCAGGAAATGGGCGCAGAAATCTCCATCTATGCACCGGATATGATGCGCGTTAAGTGCACCAAGGGCAGTTTGAAGGCCTGCGACATCACCACGCTTCCGTACCCTGGATTCCCTACAGATCTGCAAGCGCCAATCGCGCCGATTATGTGTTTGGCAGATGGTACATCCACGATGACCGAGACGATCTACGAAAATCGGTTTATGCATTTGCCGGAACTCCGCCGTATGGGTGCCAACATCCAGGTCAACGGCAACACCGCGATTATCAAAGGTGTCGACAAGTTGATGGGCGCAGAAGTCAGAGGCAGCGATCTGAGAGCCAGCGCCGCTTTGATTATTGCCGGACTGGGTGCAGAAGGAATCACGGAAGTGACCGGATTGCAGCATCTCGATCGCGGCTACCAGGA
>CAYTDR010001136.1:0-2768 GCA_964436185.1 uncultured Candidatus Obscuribacterales bacterium
CTAACCACTATATGCAAAAGAGCCAGGCGAGCTTTCTTTCCTTCCGCAGTATCCTGCCCGCTTAGCGTTTTCAGGTCTTCCCATTGCGCTCGTCGAGCAGCTATAACTGCAAGTTTGGCATCGGCGACGTCGGAATCCTCGCCGCTATCCGTCCAATACCAACCAGCCCTTACTCTTACTTCTTCAGCATTCTTTTTTGCGTCGAACTTCTGCCGACTCAATAAGTTGAATCGGGCATCATCCAGAAAAGCCTTGCCATCGTCGGGATTGTTTTCCGTGGAAGTCAGCAGGTCGGTTCTGAGCTTTTGTACTCGTTCTTTGTATTGAGTGTCCCGAATCGGGCGATGCTTCTCCTGTCGGATGAGCAGCAAGTTTACGCGAACCGCTGGATCGGTTTCAGTCTTCAAGGCCTCAACTGCAAACTCGTAGAGTTTCGGCACACGCAATTCATTGAGCGCCTTCACTGCAGCAGCTCTGACTTTGCCATCCTTCTCTTGAGCAGGATTCGTTCTTTCCAGGATCAGGGGCGCTGCTTCCAGCCTGTTCAGCTTAGCCAGAGCCTCAATCGCGGCGACTCTCATCTCGGGGAAATTTTCGGCGTAGTTTTTTCTGGCCGGGTTGATCATGTCGCTCAGGACGCCGGCAATCTGCGTCTTATCCTGATCAGTGATAGCAAACTGATCGATTTTCGCGCATATCTCAATTTTGAGATCGCTGTTTCCCTTTGTCGTTGACTCATCAAGGAAGCGCAGAACTTTCTGCCTTTCAGCCGGTCCGAGATCTTTGGCGGGATCATCGATTTTCATCTCACGCAAGGCGAGAACGGCAATGGTAGGGTTATTGATCGACATTGTCTCAACAAGAGCAGTGTTGAACGACTTGTTGTCCGCCAGTCCACCCATATCACCGAGGCTCCGCAAGGTCAGGATCGCGTTGAGCTGAATTGCAGGATCAAGCGATTTGCGTTCTTGCTTCACCTGATTGAGGACGAACTCCGCATAGCTTCCTGGAGTTCCTTTTCGGGCGTAATATTCTCTTGCCTGTGTCTGGATAAGATTGTGTAACTCGTCCGGTTTGAACTCCTTACCGACCGCATTAAGAACAGAGGCGGCAAGGGCGCGCAAGTCTTTGTCTTCGCCGCTGGATGCGACTTTCTTCAGTGCTTCCAACAAGTCCTTCGTGGTATTACCTGACAATGCGGTCTGCAGACTATTTTTCTCTGCTGGTGGCATCGTCTCCATAGCTGTCTCCAGCAGCTGAACGGAGTTGGCCATCGGACCCAACTGAAGGATCGCCGCTGCTCTGTCATCGGTTTGGGAGGCTGGATTAGTGAGTGCGTCTCTCAGGACAGATGCATACGTAATCGGTGATCTAGCGTTGGTTCGTACCAGCAGATCTGCTCCGACCATGCGGCGAGCAGGATCGCTCTTGTCGATGATATCAGCCTTGAGGAAGGAGACAATCTCCTCGGCGGTGATATTCTGTGTGGCTGTTTTTGGTGCGTCGTAGTATTCGACCCTCCGCCCACCGCGTTCGCCCCCGCCGGAGGTTGTTTTAGAAAACTGGTGCGCAGGCACGTCGATGGTTCTTGTAGCTACTACGCCATTGGTCGGCAGTTGCTTTCCGTCTCCGGAGAGGAAAAGAAATGCCACCGCAGATGCTACCTTCAGATCAGGATCGCCCTGAAAACCATCCTCGGTCAATGCGCGTACATCGGCAGCGGATAGTGCACTGTTCTGCCGCTGTTGTCGGGCTTTTATCTGCTCTCCGACCTTAGCCTGCGAGCCGTACATATGTTCGAGCAACTGCGCTTTGAACTTCTCACGCTCCTCGGCGGGAGTCGCCGGATCGAGGAGTTTCTTGGTGGTATCCAATATTTCCTTGATCTTCTTTGTTTTCTCCCCATCGGCTCCCCGCGTGAGAAACTCACCATAAGCGTCGATCAGTCGCTCTGCCCCGACTCGTTTCATGTACTCGCGAATCTCTTCCGGAGTTTCCGGCATCTTTTCGACTGCACGCCCATCGCGAGTCATCCGTTGCGCCAGGACTCCGGCATAGGGATTTGCACGGGGTCCAAAAGCATGGCCCGCCTGGACCTTCATATCGTCATACAGGGAGACGCCAAATGGCACGTTGACCAATTCCATCGGAATGTGTAACGCCTGGCTGCCTTTCCACAGCGCCATCCACCTCCAACTGGCTTCTGCTTCCTTCAGTCCGTTCGTGATCTTTTGAGCAGTGCCCAGGCTTTCTACAGCTTTGACTCCGGTCATGTAACGCAGGACACCGCGTGTCGAACCAGCAACCGCGCGAAAAGTTCCTTGAGTTATGTCTGCGAGCATAAGCAGGCCGCGAGCTGTTTCAACGCCATGCCAGAAGTCATCTGTTCTGGCTGCAGCGTTGTTCAAGAACAGTCCGCTTCCACCCAGAGCCATCCTCATAATTGCCGGTGCTGCGACCCGCAACGTCAGTTGTCCCGCCTTAGCAGCTGCGCACAAGGTACCGCCGCTGGTGACAAGCATGCCGATGTCCATAGTGGCAGTGACTACTTTCATACCGTAGTGCTTGAACTTCATCCAGCTGAGCTGAGATTCCAGCTCATCGGCTCGGATAATCTTCACTTCACCGCTGGCAGTGCGAATAGCCACGGGATCCGATGGATCGTACTCTTTCGTTTCGGTAATTGGGCTGCCTACGTTCGTCGCGCCAATGTTCAAATAGTTATAGAAGTGCGACATCTGCGGCTGAATCGTTCTTTCCATAACGAT
>CAYTDR010001137.1:0-2768 GCA_964436185.1 uncultured Candidatus Obscuribacterales bacterium
CACCTGTGGTGCGGCAATCCAGAACCGGTGCCGCTCAGATTCATCGCTGCTGCGATAATCAACATAGAATCCGGCAGCATCAAGAAGCGCGTACAACTCCTCGGCTAGTTTAGACATACGGGTAGTTCAGTGACTAAATAGAAAAACTGTTTTGGAGGTGGGAGCATGTTGACAATGATTCTTGGTTTTGCATTCGGCTATTCGTAAAGATGATAAAGAAGAGTTATGTCTGCTGACGGCAGAATGCCCAAAGCGTGGACTTTCATCTTCTGGAAGGCTCGGGGGATTGTAGAAGCAAGATCGCCTCTACAATTCCTCCGATTCAGGAGTATTGGAGAGATATTGAGGCGTGATGAGCAATCAAGTAAATTATTCAGAGTCACAGGTTTGGTTGGGGAACAGTCTGCTACTGATACCACCGAGCTTTGTCAGTCTCCTTGATGCCTGTGATTCTTATTATGGAATTTCGCCGATGACTCCAACATGGGCTATTCGACAAAGCCAAACTAGTAATATGGATAATCCTCATTTCTTTAGAATTTACCAAAGCAAGTCCTCGACATTATTTCGAGGTTTTTGACTGACAACAAGTTCAACTTTTACTAGAGATGAATCGTGTCCGTCCGATCAGCCATGTGGTAGCAGAGCGGCAGTCAAGCTGATTACCTAAAGAAGGTATCTGCAAAGGACTTCACGTCTTCAGAGGTAGATGCCAATTCTGAGGAAGAAGTTGGTGAAGTTCGCTGGTTTTCAGTGTATTGATCCGGGAAAGAACATCGACGTACCAGTTGACTGGATTGATACCGTTAATGCGATATCCCGGCACTCCAGCGGAAATCGAACGACTGGCGCCTCTGCTCTTACGACCAGCGGCTCGACAGAATTTTGCGCACAGTCCTACACGGCGAATCGTTTTAGGGCGATGGATCATCCCTGTCCATATGGTAACTGACAGTAGACGATTTTGTCTGGCAACAAATCGTTTTCATGAAATCGTGCTTCATGCCATTTGAAGCATAAACAAATTTCTCCACGCTTGTTCCTTCGACTCCAGTTTTCAGCGGAGGAGTTCGGATTCGTCCACAAAACTCTAAACTGTTTATTAATACGTCATCCTTTCGAATGAGTCGGCGCACCAGTTACCTGGACACCTTTTTTGTGTCCATCAGTGGGAAATAAACTACTGGCTCAATCTCTCAACTCAGTCGAAGCAGGTAAGGAGGCCAAAAAATAGCGCGGGCGAACGATGATGATTCTTCTTCGGACAGGGACAATTCTTTTGTGTCTTGCACAGTGAAAGGCGGGAAACCTATGAATAAAACTATTTCAGGCAGTCAACAAAAGAGGGCGCTTTTTCTAGGCACTTTGGGATTTGCGATCGCATTCGCCGTCTGGGGGCTTCTTTCTGGTCTGATGCCGATCCTTAAAAGAGACCTTGGCCTTACCGCCACCGAGGCCAGCCTGTTGGTGGCATTGCCAGTAGTGCTCGGTTCAGTCGGTCGGCTGCCTGTGGGAATTCTTGCCGACAGATACGGGGGAAAACTGGTGTTTATCGGCATTCTTCTGCTTATGTTATTGCCTGCCATCGCGCTTGGGTTCGCTAACTCATATTCCACTTATATGTTTGTCGCAGCCTTCCTTGGTATCGCAGGCACCTCGTTTTCAGTCGGTGTGACTTATGTTTCACGCTGGTTTCCGCCGGAAAAGCAAGGCACTGCGCTTGGTGTCTATGGTGCTGGTAACATCGGACATTCGCTGGCTGTATTCGGCGCGCCGGCTCTTGCTGCTGTAGTTGGAATCAATTGGGCGGTATGGACTTTCGCAGCCGTCGCCCTGGTTTACGCGATAGTTTTCATGCGTTTTGCCAGGGATGCCGAATGGCATCAGCGCCCCAAGAGCTTTGCTGAAAGTACTGCCATCATTTTCAAACGACCTATGAGTTGGGTTCTCAGCCTGCTTTACTTCCAGACATTCGGCGGCTTCGTCGCGCTGGGACTTTACATGCCGATGCTTCTAAAAGAGCTTTTCGGTCTGACAACTGCCGATGCCGGCTTCAGAACTGCTTTTTTCGTAGTGGTGGCGACACTATCCCGACCACTGGGCGGATGGGCTTCAGACCGTTTCAACCCGGATCGCATATTGACCGTCATACTGTTCGGGCTGATTCCTTGTGCGTTCCTGATGACCTCTCCCGACCTGGGATACTTTACAGTAGGAGCTCTGTCTGCCGCAGCTCTTGTCGGGCTTGGCAACGGCGCCGTGTTCAAACTGGTTCCCTCTATTTTTCCTCAGGATGTAGGGACTGTCACGGGCCTGGTTGGAGCAGCCGGTGGGATGGGAGGATTTTTCCCGCCGCTTATCCTTGGTTATTGCAAAGACCACTATGGCAGCTACAGCCCGGGCTTTTATTGCCTGGCTGTTTTCGCAGCAGTCTGCCTGGCCGTGCTCTATCTGACAATCACAAGAGTCCGGGAGCGATCAGGCAATAAAAACGTTGTCGTGCCGAATGCAAGCTGACGTGCCACCAATCGAGGCATGGAGAAAAAGCGCTGGTCAAAGTGAAACATATAATCGACAGCCTTAATCCAGCCTATTTCGCGATGGTGATGAGCACCGGCATCGTCTCCATCGCCTGCAATTTACTTGGCTTTCGTCATTTTGCCGAAGGGCTTTTCTGGCTTAATGTAGTTCTTTTCATAAGCGTCTGGGTTTTGACGATCTGTCGCCTGGTCTTCTACTGCAGGATTCCACCAGGGATCATAATGAAT
>CAYTDR010001138.1:0-2767 GCA_964436185.1 uncultured Candidatus Obscuribacterales bacterium
AGAAATGATAGTACTTTGAAATGACGATTCATAATCCGCCCGAATAAATGGGAAGCCAAGTTATTGACAAGACGGTAAGAGTACCAGATTACGGGGCTTTTAGTAGTCAATCACTTGTAATGTCACATAGAAGGTTTTTTAATGACAGATGTCAACAGAATTGCTATTGCCGGATGCAGTTAGCCGCGTTTAGTATCAAAGGTGGTGTCACTTTCGCACTCCGAGCGAACGCACATTCGACGTTCTCCCTGGCTTACCGAACACAAGATACGTGCGCCTTTATGCAATCCGAGGTCTCAACAGCCCGAGGACGCCAAGTTTCAAATAACCAACCAGAAAACAATCGTACAGAGAAAGGTTCAAGCTACCCGGAAATCCGTTGTTACCTGACTTGCTGAGCTTCCCAATTACCGCCGCCATCAGTTTTTCCCGACAGATATGGACCCTGATAGTCGGCATCGTTAACCAGACTGACATCAGCCTTGAAGGTCATTCGCCGCTCAGGCTTGACGACCTTGTCTTTCAGTTTGATGGCTGGGTACTTCAGCATTAAGGTTACTTTAGGCGGGTAATAGAAGCCGTTTTCAATTACGAATTTCTCATTCGTATTCTCGTTGAGGCCATGTCCCGTGACTTTTTCCTTTAGCTGCTCCAGAAACATTGTGACGTGAATGGTTTTGAAATTGAACTCGTAGCCTGCATTCCATTTTCCGGACAGATCGGGCGGCTTATCCGGTCTTGCGGCTTGCTGTTGGGGAGGAGCCTGCTCCTGAGGTTGTTCCTGCTGTTGGCCAGCAGATGCTTGAGCCTCTTGAGGATTGGCGCCTTCTCGCTCAGCCTCCCACTGTCCCTTGATCGCTTCACCGTTTGCAGAAACGTCGAAGCCTCCATTCATGTACGCAGCCTTTCCTGAGAGGTCGAGTTTGCCGATAAACTCGATTGGTGGCTGATTCGGATAGTCAGGTTGTTCATATCGTTTGTAGAAGACGACTTCCGCGGCTTGGACATGCCCGTTTTCAACCAGAAATGCCTTTCCATTGTGGTCATCCGCTCCAACACCAGAAAAGCTCGCACCGTTCTGCTTGAGCTGAAAGTGACAACTGGCCACGTCATTGTTGATCTGGTAGGCGAGTTTCCAGTATCCGTTTAGCTTGCCATCGCTCTGAGGGTTTGCTGCGTCACCGGATTTGTTTCCCGTCGGACCGGTTGCTTGCTTGATCAGGTTGCAGCCGTTTAGACCCACAACCAGAGTAGGGATTACTAAAAGAAGTGCAAATCCCGAGATTGAGAATCTCGAGATCATTTTTTCAGTGAGGGACGGGGTCTTCCTTGACTTCATTGCGCGAATATAGAGTTATTTGTCTATTAAATGAACCTATTGAGACAGATGATCGATGTTGGCTCAGTTTGAATTGAATGCTCCTAAATCATCAAAGCGTTGATTCTCAATTTCAATAGGAATTTCCATACATTTGTCTCAGAAGCATTCTATCCCTATATGCATAGTTCGTGCGACGTCATTGAGCAAGGATCATCTCCCAAGGTCCCCTGTGCTGATGTTTTTCAGTAACAAAAAATTGAACGACAGTCTGAGCTATCTGACTCCTTGCAGCCTCTTGGGATTCCGGTCAGCATAGAAATGACCAGAAAAGCGCTCAGTGAGTGTAATTGTGAGTCTGTCGAGGAACAATAGATGTAGCTTTTAACATTAAATTGTCGATTTTGCCTACGTGTTTCTCCCATTTTTCGGCTTGACCCTGTGACTGGGGTCCTTGACAATAACCTGTATTTACTACGTGACGAATCCCCTCAATTCTTTCCTTAGTATTTATTGCTAGCCGAGATCCAACCGAATCTCGAGGTTTTTTATAGAATGGCGAACGTTGGAGACAACCCAGAACAACTAGCCGAGAGCAATACAACCAGCTCTCCGCCGGACTGCTCGCAAGCTTTGGCCAGTGAGTTGGATGATCGCGCAGACGACCAGAATCCCGCGAAAAGCGGTGATGAGGCGACCAACGCTAACTCCAACGATCGAGTCGAGACGACAGCTTTCGATCCCAACGACCCGGCTCGCCCACTGAGGGAAGAGGCTCAACAAGCATTATTGACGGGTACTGCAGAGATCGTTCAGAACCCGAACACTGCCAACCTTCATACCGTAAGTCTCGAGCAGACAGCTGCTGCGCAAGCGCGAGCTGCAGAAGTTGCTGCTACAACATCCACCGAGTCAAGCTGGTGGGATACCCTTCGGGAAGGATGGAACGCGGTTAAAACAGTTGCTTCGACTGTCGTCGAGGCTGTCGTGCCGGAATCTTTTTATAACTGGTTCAACAACGACGACGCATGGAAATTCACGGATACCAATGAAACCGTGGCCAGCAACGACGATCAAGAGCCAGCGGATGACGCCTGGATGTATGACCTGGGCTATTCGGATGACATGACTGACGAACAATTCAACCAGTGGGTTGACGAGATGTTCGGAGAAGGTGGTTCAGACGAACATTCAACTACGTCAACATCGCAGGAGGATTCATCGGTATTTGATGAATACCTTTCCTGGATGGGCGATTTGAACTTCGATGATCTTTTAGAGCAAGGTCAAAATTTCGAATCCGATTTGGCAGCCGGTGAAGGGGACGACTGGTCTACTGGAGGCTCCTCGTCGAGCTCCGGCGCGTCCACACTGATGAGCAGAAATGGCAATTCGATTCAAAAGCTTCCTGACGGCTCGATTGTTTATAGGCAGGAAGACGGATCCGAG
>CAYTDR010001139.1:0-2767 GCA_964436185.1 uncultured Candidatus Obscuribacterales bacterium
ACCCAGGGTTGGTCCCAGATTTTGTATGTTCTGGTTGATTAAGCCTCTGTCGCCCTGGTGCTGCGGATTCAATCCGTCACCGAAGTTGACTCTGTATGCGTCGGAGAGGATAGGCAGGATGAAACCGGGACCGTCCGTCAAGTATTGCGGACGCTGCATACCCCAGTTCATGATTCCGTACATACCCAGGTTGATACCGGTGTCCCAACCTTCCATGAAGAGCATCGTTCTGCCTGCATTGCGCATATTGCCGGCCATCGTCAGTCGAGCTACGTTAGTTCCTTCAGCGATGTTCTTCTGTACGCCCCATTTTCCGGCGATGCCGAAGAACAGTGCATCTAGCGTTCCGTGCAGTGCCGTCTGTCTTGCTGCATGGTAGAGGTCTGTGCCATTGAAGACCATGTCGCCTGCCGACAGAGAACCTTCCAGAGCCAAGCCACCAAGTACGGTGTTCCTGGTCAATCCCAGGGATCGTGCCAGACCACCGATGCGACTGGTGCTCGCCACCGCAGTGGCAGAACCGGCTGCCAGAGCTTCGGCTTGTAATGCTCGTGAAGCCCACGCACTTGATACCATACCTGCGGTCAGACCGCCGATCTTAGCACCGTCGCGGAACTCCGTCCAACCTGCATTGGGATTGACAGTACGATGAATTCCCCAGTGTGTCAGACCACCAGCGAGGGCACCACTGGAGGTGGCGACCACTGTCGTTGTGAACACGCCGGCTCCGAGCCTGGAGGCGACGCCGATGGCGCCGACACCAGTGAGAAGACCTGCTGCCATTGCGCCTGCAGTGGCGACTTTCTTGTAGTTTCTGTTCCACCAACCTCGTGCATCATTGGTGGTGAGTTTGATCAACTCGTCAAGTGTCTTAACGTCTTGATTGTTTTCCTGAATGCGCTCGAGTTCCGTCTGCAATCCAGGATCTTTCTCGAGTGCGGCCCTGAAGTATTGATTGGCATTACGGAAGTCTTGTCTGGCGAGAGCCAGCCAACCTCTGGAGAACTCTGTGAGTGCATCGATTCTGTCTACAGCTCTTCGACGTTGCTCGATGATATTGTCGACGACTCTGGTCTCACGTTCGAGGCGGCTTCGTTCAATGAGATCTTCTCTCGACTGAGAGCTCACCACGATTTTGTCACCGGCTGCCAGAGTTCCGTCAAATGTTACCGTAGCTCGATTGTTTGGTCCCTGCTCGACTCTACCGATCAGGCGCATTTCTCCGGCGGCCGTTTCGATGTAAACGCTGTTGGCGTTGACATTATTTGTATCGACAACGACAGTGGTCTGATTGGGCTGGTCGGTGCGGCTTACCAGCCTGCCCTGGATACCGCCGGCTGGATTGATCTCTTGTCTGGTCTCTCCACGCATTAGATTCGTGCGCGCTGTCTGAGCCTGCGTGCGTTCTTGTGTCAGTACACGATTCGCTGCAGTGGTATCTTCTCTTATGCGATCGCGAGCGCGGATCATATTGGCGAGCTCTCTGAAAGCTCCACTGTATTCACCATCTCTGGTGCCGATGTCGCCATCCTGCAGCTTCTGGAAGAAGGAGGAGTGCGCCTGATCGAAGGTGCCGGGATTGATGGTTACACCTAGCGTTACGACGTTGTCCAGTGTCTCGAAACTCTTGTCATGATGGCGTCTGTATGTGATTTCGCCAGTTCGTGGATTCTGTTGGTACAAGATCTCCGGATTGTCCACCTTCACTTGATTCAGTAGACGCTGTGCTTCGTGAAATCTACCCTCGTTCACCATGAACTGCGCATACTCGAGACGAGCATTGCTGGCGACGGTGATGATGTCGATAAGCTCGGCCGAGACTCCGGATTGACGGTTTCGCTCGAGCATCGCTTGATCGGTTATGAAACCGACGGGAATTCTGTCAGCTTGCTCGACAGCACGTCTCAATGCTGCTTCTTGCGCAACCTTGTCGCCACGTGTGCCGGCAGTATTAGCTGCTGTCAGCTCCCGAACGATTGTCACGCTCCGCTCTTGTTGATTCATTGCGTAACGCATCGTGATGGAGGTTTCAGCTTGTCTGAAAACTTGTGAGCTTCTCAGATCGGTACCGCCCAATCTGCCGGCTTCTGAGAGCAATTGGAAAGCTGTATTGAACTCGGATCGAGGAATTTCGTCTCTGGGTCCGATGTTGACGTTGCAGTATCCCTTAGCGGTGTATTCGGCTTCCAGGAGGCGAACGAACTCAGGTGCTCTGCGCAGACGCTGAATATCCCCGCGCATGTCGAGATTATCTTTCAGCTCGACTAACCGTTTTTGCGTGTCAACAGCCCGAGTAAGATCATCAACTTGCGTCCTTTGCGCGTCGGTTGTCGCATTGGCGCGTGCATCTCTCAGCACTGTAGCGCCGTTCTCTCCAGTAACCTGAGCTGGGCTGAGATTTAGATCGCGACAAAGCCTGACGATGTCCGGATTACCTCTGTTGTACTGTTCTCTGAGAAGATCGTAGCCTTGAGGACCGAGAACTCTGGTCGCATCGAGTCCTAGCGCTCTGGCCTGGTCTGTGATGGTTCTTGTATTCCTGTCGAAAAGTGCACTCAGGCGCTGTTGTACCTGCGGATCATCAGCGACGCGGTGTACTTCAGCCAGCTCTCTCACGATGATCTCTTTCAGCTGCCTGACGCGTTCTGCAACAGTCATCTCTACAGGTTGACCACTGTCTCGAACTACGATTCTGTCGGTCGGTGCTTTGTTCTGCTCGAGAAGAACGTCTAACCGCTCCGATGCGCGTTGGGCAGCCGCCATGTGC
>CAYTDR010001140.1:0-2767 GCA_964436185.1 uncultured Candidatus Obscuribacterales bacterium
CCAGCACTAAGATTGGAAATTTGATGAATCGCTATCAACAGAGATCGCTTTCCAAAAAGCTTCCATTACCACCGTTCCTCTCTGATGAACAAGCAAAGCAGAAATTCGAGCAACTGGCGCAACTTTTAACGAGCAGTGAAACACACAACCAGCACGGACAACTTGCATCGGAGTTGATTCGTTTGCGTGAGGAAAAACTTGGTCTGGATACGCTCATAAATCATGAAGATAGACGGATCGAACAACTTCGCCGCGTAGCTGGTCAACAGGCAATAACAGCGCCCTTGATCTCGTCATTAGGTGCTGGTTCAGCCATCCTCGGCACAGTTGGTTACCACGGCTACCGGCAGCAACCGCTGATTAACAACAGATTGGGCTTTGCTGGCGATGCGACTGTAATCCCTGCTGAGGTGATTGCGCTAGTAGCGACACCCGCGGCTGCGATCAAGACTCAACGCTACGAGCGCAATTTAAAGAGAATAGGTGAGCACCCAGAGCAGATACTTTCGAACCGCCTCAAGCAGTTGAAGGCACTGGAACAAATGGTGACCGATGCTTGGAGGTGATGCCACCTCTGACAGTGGCATTACCTTTACGCGTGTCTTGCATCCTAGCTGGTCTTCACCTTTTCGCGATGTTTGAAAAGCTCATGTCTTCCGCCCTTTAAAAGCTCTTCCGGATCTAGTTCTGCAAACAACTGAAGAAGCCTTGCCACCCCTCCGCTCCAGCCTGTCTGGTGACTGGCCCCGAGTCCGGCACCATTGTCACCGTGGAAGTACTCGTGGAACAGAATATAATCACGCCAGTTAGGATCATTTTGAAACTTCTCTATGCCACCAAAGACCGGTCGCCTTCCGTCTTCTGAACGCACGAATATGTTCGATAGGCGCCGAGATATCTCGCGGCTGACCTCGCACAAGTTCATGAGTTGCCCTGAGCCTGTCGGACATTCAACCTTAAAGTTATCGCCGTAATACACAAAATAGTTAAGTAATGCCCTGATAATAAGCATGTTCATCGGCATCCAGATAGGACCACGCCAGTTAGAATTTCCGCCGAACAAACCTGAATTTGATTCAGCAGGGAGGTAATCAACTCTGTATTCCTCACCGCCAACGTGTTGAATATACGGATGTTCAGCGTGATAACGCGAAACCGAACGTATACCAAAGTCGCTCAGAAACTCATTTTGATCGAGCATTTTGTGCAGTATTCGCCGTAGCCTTTCTTCGCTAACAATTGCTAGTATGCTGCGCTCACTGATTCCAAAGTTCCCCGGTCCAGTAACATGCATAGTAGAAAGCAACTCAGGCATTTGTTCCATTCGTTCGCGCAGGCGCTTTATTGCTCTGGGAATCTGCTCGCGCTGGTAGGGCTCAAAGACGGTGGCCGCGCAGAGCGGCAGCAGTCCTACCATAGAGCGAACTTTTAAGTGAGAAGCCTGTCCATCTGGCAATCGAAGAAGATCATAGTAGAAACCATCCTCCTCATCCCACATTCCAACCTGATCTTGTTTGTTGATTGCAGCTGCAATCCAGACAAAGTGTTCTGCAAATTTGACGGCATGCCCTTCGTAGACTGGATCATGAGCGGCGAGTTCTACGGCTATATCCAGCATGTTCTGGCAGAATAAAGCCATCCAGGCTGTACCGTCTGCTTGTTCCAAATTTCCTCCGGTAGGAAGGGGCTGACTACGGTCGAAGACGCTTATGTTGTCGAGTCCGAGGAATCCACCCTCAAACACATTCTTGCCGAATCGATCTTTTCGATTGACCCACCAGGTAAAGTTGTCAGACAGTTTGCTGAACACCATCCGGAGGAAGTCTATGTCGCCTTCGCCACGTTGCTGCTTTTCCGTGTTGTAGAGAAATATGGCAGCCCATGCATGGACAGGCGGGTTTACATCACTGAAGTTCCATTCATAAGCTGGTATCTGTCCGTTAGGATGTTGGTAGATAGTATCCAGCAAAAGCATCGTTTGCTTTTTGGCGAATTCGATGTCGACCATTCCCAACGAAATAGTATGAAAAGCGAGATCCCATGCGGCGTACCAGGGATATTCCCATTTGTCTGGCATGGAGATGATGTCATCGTTGAGCATATGATACCAATCTTGATTTCGAAGTTTGGCTCCGTCAGCGTCCAACGGATTGTAACCGTGTTCTTTCAACCACTGGATTCCATCAAACTTGTAATATTGCTTGCTCCAGAGCATTCCGGCAAGCGCCTGTCTCATTACTCTGGCTTCGTCATCAGGCAGCGCCTTCGGCGTTATTGATTGATAGAACTCATCGGCTTCCTGACCACGGCTGTTGAACACCTCATCAAACGATTTACCAAAAGGCTTCCCTTGAGGCAGATTCTGCGGTTGCAGATCTGTCAATCGTAAGCGCAGGCTCGTTGAGCCACCAGCTGGAACCGTGACCTCGTAGTGAGGAGACACCTTTGTTCCGGTTTGGTTTGGATTAACAAGATCCGTTTTTTTGTCGACGAGATAACCGTTGATTCCGTCTTTTACGTATGGCGTCTGGTTTGGTCGTCCGACTAATCGTAACAGATTTGTCTCATTCTCTGTGAAGAGTAAGGGAACATCACCTTCCGCATACAAGTAGCGTTCACCCAAGTCCCAGTGGAAAGCCTCCACTGTGGTAGCACCGGTAGTGCCATGGAGTGCTTTTAACACGGGTTTCTGGCTTTCTTTTGCTTGGTCCCAGGTGTTGCGAAACAAGAGTGTCGGCAGCACGTGAAGTGAAGCGCTCTCGGGGCC
>CAYTDR010001141.1:0-2761 GCA_964436185.1 uncultured Candidatus Obscuribacterales bacterium
CAATCTACTCTTCCATCTGATCAGCACTACTTTCGTATATTTGATTGCCCAGGAGCTGCTTGCATCCACGAGAGAGCACCGTTCACGAAGCGACTGGATGTACCCCTTCGCAGCAGCTGCAATCTTCGGACTCTACCCGCTTCACGTCGAGGCTGTCTCCTGGATCACTGGAAGAGTAGATGCTGTGGTGGCAGCGTTTTATAGTGCATCTCTCTGGCTCTACATACGGTGGCGTAAGAGCCCAACGAAAAACAATTACTGGCTGATTGCCTGTCTGATCACCAATACACTGGCACTACTTTCGAAAGAAATGGCCATCACGCTGCCTGCGCTATACCTCGCCTGGGAGCTGTTCTTCGGTTCGGGAAGGCAATCCAAGCACTCGAACGAAGATGCTAATCGATCCTCAAAAAGCGATCGGCTTCAATCCAGGCCAGCCCACTCCCTCCCGGGCATTTTGAAGGCGATCGTTGTCCCCACCAGCATGTTCTGGTGCCTGCTCGCGACATATTTCGTATTGCGACGATATGCGCTGGGGACATTCGTCGGAGGCTATGACGACTCGCTTTTCTTCATCTCTGATTGGCAAAACTTTATTGCCAACTGGATTCATGGTTTGCGAATGCTCTTCGTGCCCTTGAATAAGACTCTCATGGATGCACATCATTTTATCACCAGATCCTGGCAGGTCTTTCTGGGCATAGTCGTCAGCCTCACAGTGGTGAATTTAGTCAGGGAGCGGAGACTGGCAAGGTTGTTCCTTTTCAATCTGTTCTTTCTCGTACTGGCACTGGCACCGGTCTACAAACTCTTTGGAATTGCCGATGACCTGCAGGGATCCAGACTCGCACACCTAGCGACCCTGGCGCTCAGCCTGCTCCTATCGATGTGTTTCATTCCGACCGAAGGAAGAGCGTTTGCTAAAGCGCCTTTCGTTAGCCGTGCGATGGATTTCCTTTGCTGCCTCCAGGTTCGAGCGGCAATTCTGACATCATATACAGTGCTAATGGCAGCAGCTCTGTGGCAGAACAATCAGGCGTGGCGTCGAGCAGGGTTGGAAGCAAATGCTATCCGTACCGGGCTGGATCAGCTATACAGCAAACTTGACGGAGACCCTCAGGTGCTGTTTATCGGAATGCCGGACGAGGTTAACGGAGCATACGTCTGCAGGAATGCATTGGCCGGCATGACAAAGACTCCTCAGTCTCAACGCGACATCAGAAACTGCCTCATGCTAAACAAATACGAACAAATAACGCCGTTTGGCTTTCTCAAAGAGTCTCTGCGGGACAACAGGGAAAGGGTAAACGTGTATTCCTGGAACTCACCTGCAAAACGATTTCGACAGTTGCCGATCGTTGCAAAAAGCGGATATGAGACCAGGTGGCAAGAAGTGGCTCTTCAACGTGTGCTCAAAGTAGAATCCGCTTCCCGCCACCGATGGCTGACGGACGGAAGCCTTGAGATCGAAGGCGATCCGGGCCGATTCGGCAAACCCGAGCTAGCCGTGAATCTGGGCCCGGTAAGTTGTTTTGACACGCAATTCGTCGGTATCGACGTTGAAGACATCGGAAGCAATCAGGCTCTCTTAGTAAAAGAAGGCGGAGACTTGCTGTACACAAATGACGTGAGAACTGAGTTTGCCTTGCCAGACCGCACGCACGCCGATTTCAGACAGGACAGATCCAAGCAGACACTGGTCTTTCCACTTCGATCATTTCCCGAATGGTCTCTTGGCGGACGAAGTCACGGACTCAAGTTGAGGCTACCGAGAGGCTGCCACCTGCGAATAAGTGCCATCGAGATAATTGATCCGCCGGAGCTGATGCCGATATTGAGTTTCGACAATTCCGGCTTTTTTGGCACCAAGGGTTACATCAATCTCTCTCAAACTACCGACAAAATCAAGTTGCAGGCGCAGTTTGCCAGCTTAAAAGGAGCTACCGGTGCAGTTCTAGAGATTGGGCGACCCAATCTGCTTTTCCAATTTCAGAACGATATCAACGAAAGCAAGATAAAATTAAAACAATTGCCCTTCACCGCACGTGGTGACTTGATCCTCGAACGAAAAGAGCTTCCAGCACCTGGAATGTACGAGGCCCGAGCCTGGGCACTCGATAAAGACGGCAGAAAAATCGGAGTAGCGGGTGACCACGTCGTAATCTGGGCTACCAACTAGATTATAGGCTCTTGTCGCCTATTTTTTCGGCGACGCGATTCTTTGCACCGTCGTTTTGCCAGTCTATATTCGCTGGTAATTCACTTATCGCTTGCGCTACTGAATTCGCCAACTTGATACCACCAATGGCATTAAGATGCACCATATCCAGGAAGTCTGATTTTTGGAACTGACTGTCAGCTGTCAGGTCAATCCAATTGGCTCTATATTGTCCGCATGTGTCCTTTACGTAAGAACGAAACTCTCTCCAGAAATCATCGGGAAGAAGCGCACGGTTAGGTTCCATACTGGGCATGCCCACTACGACAACCGCGATGTCCTCCTGTTTTAGATAAGCCAACAGCTGCTCGAAGAATTTTTTCTGCGCCTGGTAAATGGGAGGTCGGGGATTCTTATATCGGCGCCTGTATTCATAGTTGTTATCGTAATGGGCGCCCCATCCCCTGGCCACAACTCTAAACTTGCCAGGAGTTACTTCATCAGCCGTCTGATAGATGGCATCGAGATTGGTGGCAGCAATGCCAGACACGTTCACTCCAGAATGCCGACTTATTACAGAAACTAAAGGACTTTTGCTCAGTT
>CAYTDR010001142.1:0-2760 GCA_964436185.1 uncultured Candidatus Obscuribacterales bacterium
AGACCAGTGAGCAAGTGACCCAACACTAAGACTAGTATCAATAAGTTAAAAGAAGCACAGGAGGGCGACGCAAACGTCGCCCTTGCTGCATGTATAGTCGAACCCAATTTACTCTCGCAGGGTTTCAACAAATTCCGCTAGGGCCGGGAGAATCGAAGAAGGTTTCATTCAAGCTTTCAACCTATGACCTTCGATTCTACAATTAAAGGCTGGAGTTCGTCGCCGAGCCCGGAGAGTTCTCGGTTTATGTTGGTTCGAACAGTCGGGATGTGAAAGAGTCTAAGTTCACGCTGGAAGAATAGGCTTTTTCATTCATCCGACGAGCTGCCTCTATTTGTATTGGCGGACATACAGATTCGATGTGCTCGCGTCGATTTTGACTCCTGAGCCACGCGTTTGGCTTTCCAAATTACTCGCCGACTCGTCGATTATCTTTGCGCGTTCGGCGGCTGATTTCCGCATCTCGGCTGCTTTCTCGTCGTAATAAGCCTTGATCTTCTGTTTCTGCTGGTCTGCATTGGCATTGACTTGGTCGACGCGTGCCTGCGTTGCTGCAGGATCGACATTTGTTACGATCGACCTCGGATTATAATAGCGGCCGGTTCTCCAGTCGTAACGATAATAGGGGCTAGGTAAAACGGTTGTCTGGACACTCGGGTTAGCTAGTACGTCATTGACTGAAGCGTTTCTCGATGCTTCGATATTCTGGATTTTACTGTTGGCACCGCGCTCAGATGATTTGATGTTCTGTTCTGTGTTCTCCAGCGCTTGAGCTTTCAATTCTTGAGATTGTCGCTTGATTGCGGATGTATCGGGTGCAGGAGTGGTATCGGTGCCAATACCATATGTGGCCAGGGCCTGAAGGCTGTAACGACCGATTTGGCTTTTGGGATTCAACCTGTATGCAGCTCTGTATTCTTCTATTGCTTGCTGGTGTTTGCCAACACGCACGAGTGCGTTTCCTGCCTCATAGTGCGCCCGCGCGTTTTCAACTAAGGTGGCAGCCTGGCCGGAAGTCGCGCACGACAACGAAAATATGATGCCAAGCGTCAGTGAGATTGATTTCGCTGCTGTTGCTTTCAAAACTCTCATTGTCCTGCTCCAACGTAACGACTCAATTTTATCTACTTGCCATCCTGTCAGATTAGGAGGATCTCAAAATCTGCCTCGACCAAGCTGTCTACGTGTTTTTTTGCTCGGTCTGACAGTCCTACGCGATAGCATCTGGTTCGTAACAGAATTTGCGAAGCGAAGCTCTTTGATTCTTGATACTGAATTCTGACGTTCGCTCTTTTTTGTTGTTCCTTGGGTGTGACTTTGTTCGCATTCAGGGCCGGACTCTTTCCGGTGTCCACGACAATGATACTTTCGAAGCATGAGGATCGTGTGAGGACTGGAAACGCAGCCCTTTCGAGACTTTTCCAGGACGATTGATTCCGGCGGCAAGTTTCGCACCTGCATGGCCAATCCTGGTCAGATATGCTAGTCTCTCGAACAATATGCAATTAAGTTTAAGGGCTGCCACAGCAGTATGAACCACGAAGCTGAGACTGATCAGGGCGCCAATCAAGCTAAACCCGCTGATGCGCGGAAGTTCGACTTGATGACAGTGATGCTTGTCTTCGTACCGTTGCCAGTGATCGCGCACTTTCTTGGTTGGTCAGCGGTTTCTGTCTTCGGTTTGTCTTGTCTCGGCATTATTCCTCTGGCTGGTTACATGGGAAGAGCGACCGAGCATTTGTCGGAACATGTCGGACCTGGTCGTGGTGCCTTACTCAATGCATGTTTTGGCAATGCATGCGAGTTTATTTTGGCAGTATCGGCATTGAACGCCGGTCTCATTGATGTTGTGAAAGCCTCGCTGACTGGCTCCATAATGGGCAACGTCTTGCTCGTCCTGGGCGCCAGCATGTTGGCTGGCGGACTGCGGCACTCTAAGCAGACGTTCAACCGAACGGCTGCGAGCACATCTGCGACGCTGCTAGCGCTGGCTGCTATCGGATTGCTTATGCCAGGTGTGATGCAGAGCGTCTCGAAGATCAGCCCCACCAAGGGAGAACATATCTCACTGGCAATTTCGATTGTGCTGGCTCTTGTTTACCTTGCCAGCCTGCTGTTTTCGCTGAAGACCCACAAACAACTTTACGGGGCACCGGTCGGCGAAGAAGTAGAGCATGCGCTGGGTGTGGACATGTGGAGCCAGAAAAAATCGATCACGGTTCTTCTTCTTGCCACCGTAGCAGTTGCGACGCTCGCCCAATTTCTCGTCGGTGCAGTAGAAGAAACTGGTCGCGCTCTGGGAATGTCCGAATTGTTTGTTGGTGTAATCTTAGTTGCCATTATTGGTAATGCTGCTGAGAACAGCAGTGCGGTTCTCATGGCTCTCAAGAATAGAATGGACCTTTCGATCAATATCGCTTTAGGCTCCAGCACGCAGCTTGCGTTGCTTATTGCGCCGGTTCTGGTGTTTATCGGTTGGATCATTCACAAGCCGATGAATCTGATGTTCACTGAGGCAGAAATTGTGGCTGTTATTGTAGCAGTGGTGGCACTCAAATTCGTTGCCACCGATGGCGAAAGCAACTGGCTGGAAGGGCTCATGCTTCTTGCCGTCTATGCCATCCTGGGTGCGACCTTCTTTTATTTGTAGATATGGGAGCTGGAAGTTAAGCCATGAGTACGGAAAAGCCGCGGCGTATTTTGTTTCTATCCGCAGGTGGACGGCCGGATAACAGGCTGGCGGAGCTCTGGTTCGAGATT
>CAYTDR010001143.1:0-2756 GCA_964436185.1 uncultured Candidatus Obscuribacterales bacterium
GCGCTGAAAGCGTTTCACCACAGTGTCGTCTGATAGCGCCTGCATCTTCAACGTCTTCACGGCAACAATCTGGTTCGTCTCCAGATCCTTCGCCTTGTAGACGAGACTCATTCCGCCTTTGCCGTGCAATGACAGCACATAGTAACGCTGCTGAAGCCTACGACCGACGAGGAAATCGATTTGCTTTTTCGGTCCCCGCACTCGAAAAGCGATCAACTCATCGCCCGGCTTGCGTGTGCTTGCCGGTGTTCGCTTGATCTTCAGAGAAGATGCCATGAATTGAAGCGTGTCTCTGGTAAGCATTTATCTCAGGTCTTCATGCTTCCACATTCTGGAGCAACTGCATGCGTAAATCGGTGCATCCACGCGGTGAATTGAAAACTCCGCTTCGATCTCATCTTACCTTGTTCCACCCAAACACGTTCTATAATCCCAATCGCGGTCATGTTTAGTTGACACACCGCGGAACTCAGGCATGTCTGGCAGTTCTAGTCAGTCACAATCATATTCAAAGCAATTTGCGAGAGCCCCATGAGACCGCCGATTACAGCACCGAAGTACTCGAGCGCCTTGAGCTCGTTCTTACAAATGCGATTCACCAGAAACTCGAGCTGTTGCGGCGTGAACAGATCGATCTTGTTGACGATGTGAGCATGCACTCCCAGCGCAGGGATAGCTTCTTCCACCATACGACCGAGTTCTCGCTTCATGTATGAGTGAGTGAAACCGGCCACGTTTCTCTTGATACTTTCTAGCGACTCTCCAGGAATTCCACCCGGATTGAATCTGAGCACGGCATTTTTCACCACGGTGATGGCTTCGCCTTCCAGCTTCTTGCAGGCGGAAATGAGATCTTCTTTATGTTCGATCATGAAGGTCCCGACAAAGTCGACCACATTTCGCTTCAAGTTATTGATGTTCTCTAGCGGCATGGACCGCAGATCCAGATTGGCAATCTGAATGGCGATCTGATGCTTGATACCGAACCGTGACAGAAGGTCTGAAATCAGCTTTTGGGAGCCTTCCTCGTCGTTCTCCAAATAGGTTCTATATTCATAACAGACGCGCTTCACGCCGATTATGCGAGCGAGAATGCGATAAGGACCGGAGGCATGAATATTTATCGATTCATCGAGAGCGTTGATGTTCTGCGGGCTCAAGAGCGTAATCAAGGTACTGCGAATTCTCTCCGGCGTGAGAAAGTTCTCCATGATGCGCGACGATATCTCGGTCGCCTGCTCGAGACTGATTCTCGTGGAGACAACGATATGATCGAACAGTTTTTCGCATATCTCGGGAATCTTGGTTTCCTTGCCCTGTTCCAGCGATGAAATTGTCGATTCAACGAACTGCTCGAGTATGGTGGGACTGAGACTGGCGATGTCTCCGGCCAACCGATGGAGTTTGGCTGTGTCGCGAAATTCTTTGAGCAGCACATTGTCGAGGAATCTATCTATGACCTTATAAATGTTCTCCTCGGTAACAAGCTCTTCAGCACGTTTTCTGATATCCTCCGGGGTGAGGAGAGTATCAGTAATAGTGGTCGCTACAGCCTGAGCCAGTTTCGACTGACGCTTCGGGAAGATGCCGGGAGTAAACCACCAGGTTTTGCTTTTATTGGTAAACGGAACATACTGCGGATTATATGGACGAAATAGCATTTTGACCGCACACCATGTAGCGAAGTAGCCATGCCATCCATATACGATCGGCGGTACAACGATCTTGAAAAAAATCGCCTGCGGTGAGCTGATAAGCAGCCCCGGGTCGATTTGCAAACCAAGAAAATTGAATGGGTCCATAATTCCGTTTTAGCCTTTTAACCGTCAGTTTAAACCATACTTATGGGTTTGGCCGATTATCCGCTACTCTGTATTCCTTATAATGAGAAAGTGCTGCAACAAACTATACGAGCTTTCAAAACCCTCACCCTGACCGGAATATATGCGGTCAATATTTTTTGGACATACAGTTATGAGTCACCGGCGGCCCTGGCATTAGGCACCAACCGCGACAGCAAAAAATACATCACCCGCGGCGACGAGCTCTTCAGGAACGGTGGTTTTCATGGTGCTGCCACCTATTACCGAAAAGGTCTGGATGAGCTGAACGATGACTGGTTGCTCCATCTCAAACTCGGTCGCTGCCTCGCTCGCATGGGACAGGACAAAGACGCGCTCAGAGAACTGTTTCATTCGATGCTTCTTAATGAGAAGAATCCGGAGGAAAACCTCCTGGCTCGTGGCGAAGTAGCAAGTCTTCTTATGAGACAGGGAAACTATGACGAAGCGGGCGGACAACTAAAGCAGATCCTCGACTTTCACCCGGAAGACGATATGGTTCGAGGAAACTATGCAATCTGCCTGGAGAACCTCGGTTTCGTCGACGCGGCAATCGAGCAGTTTAAATTGATCCTGCAGTCCAATCCTAGAGATGCCGTTGCTAACTACAATCTTGCCCATGCGATGTTGCAGAAGAATCAGTTCGTCAAGGCGGCAAAACTGTTCAAACAAGCTGCCCAGCTCGATCCATCTAATGTTATGGCCCATTTGGGTCTTGGTAGAGCCATGCTTGGCGGAGGCAACAGCGCGGGCGCAGTCGAGCTCGCAGTCGATCTGACCACCACTTTTCCGGACAACTATATGGCGTTCCTTCTCCTCGGAGATGCGATGGAGAGCAGGGGAGAGCGGGACCAAGCAGTAGAGGCATACAAAAAGGCGATCAAAATCAACCCCAAGGATCCGGCATGCCAAAAG
>CAYTDR010001144.1:0-2755 GCA_964436185.1 uncultured Candidatus Obscuribacterales bacterium
CAAAAACACCGGAATGAAAAACCAGAACGGCTGCAAATGATTTTGTGGAACCAGCTTTGTCAGTCGTCCGAAGTTCTGGTCGATAAAGAATTCGCGAGTGAATTCACCATTGGTGGCGAAATGCACCGCAATATACCATGGTAGACAGACAGAGAGCGCTACACCAAGTCCTGCCAGTGGTCTTAGCTCCGCTAGCCGCTGAAAAACAAGGCGGGGGTGTTTGTTCTCAACAAACAGATAAGCTGCAAATGAGAGGCCTATCAAGACCAGAGCCAGCGGTCCTTTGCAGAGAATTGCCAGGCCCAGGAAAACATAGCCAATCCAGAAGAAGATCTCTTTTTTGTCGTGAAGGAAACAGAAAAGTGTAAGCGCGGAAACGCTGTAGAGCGTGGTGAAAACCATGTCAGTGAGAGCGAGGCTTTTCACCACCAGGAAGAGCGGTGACGACAGAAGAATCAAACTCGAATATATCGCTGCGCGGTTACTCAAGAACCGCCTGGACACTATTAAGACGACAAAGATTAGTAATATGGCGCTGATAGTCGACGGCAATCGGCTGGCAAACTCGTTTACGCCGAAGCATTTGTACGCAAAAGAGATCAACCAATAGATAAGTGCAGGCTTCTCATAGTAAGGTGAATAGTTGAGATGGGGGACCAGATAGTCGCCACGCTCGAGCATCTCCCTGGCGGCCTCGGCATAATATCCCTCACTGGGATCGACGAGCGCAAACGAGTTGAGATTAAAAAAACCAAAGAATGCACAGAAGAGCAGCGTGCAGAAGATTATTGTCGACGGGAAATCTCGTTTTTTCATCTGCGTGGTTTGGTCCTGACCGATACTGGATTCGCTACCAGCTCTATGCTGCTGACCGACGCTTAGTCCTCGAACATCCACTTCATGGCACCTGCTTCAATCCTCATCGACGCACCTCCGGTAGAACCATAATATTCGAGAACAGGCACTCTCGTGCTGATTAGTCTCATAGCCGATTACCCTCTAACTAATGCGCTTAAGGAAAGTAATCTGTAAACAAATTTTGCTCTCGATTTTAATCTGTAAACAAGATCGGCGGAGTTGCGATATACGCACCATCGCACATCAATTGCTCGCCAGCCAGAAGCCCTCTGGCTTCAACGCAATCACAACCTGCGACGAACTGAATTCAATCCGTCTCGGTTTAGTTGTTTGAAGCAAGAGAATTTCTCGCTGACTCCTGGCGGTGGCAGAACCAGATACTGAGTCTGGTATCAGCCAACTGGTATCAAGGACGATGACAGAAGAGGATTGTTCCCCTCAATCAAGCCTGCAAGCCCGTTGTCAGGAGCCCAGCAAGCACTGAACTTTCACGCTTCAAGCGAATTTTTGATTGCTCGTCGAAAAAGCTCATCTCACTAACTGTAATTAATCCAAGAGCGCCGTTGTCATGAGCCGCGCATTGTCAATGAGAGAACTCAATTCCGAGCGCATTGAGCAAATGCAGAAAGAGACTCGGTCTTTCACCTGCATCGAGTCGTTTCAGAGACCGCGTAACCAGATCCACGGAAACAGCTCGGAGAGGCTCCGGCGGAAACGGGCATGGCTTGATACGCACCATCCGCAGTTGCAAAAGTTCATGAGGGCGAGCAAGAGTCATGTGCGCGAGAATCTTTCCCGCCAACCGCGTCGAACCGATCCCATGCCCACTAAAGCCGAGTCCATAAAGGATTCGCCCTTTTTTCATTGATCCGAAAAACGGTGTCAGTCTGGTGGTAGTAGCAATCGCTCCACCCCACGCGTAAGGAAATGAAAGTTCATTCAACTGCGGAAAGTGCCGATTGAAACTGATATTCAATTCGTCAAAACACTCCTGTGAGTGATCGCATGATGCATCTACACGATTAGGTGAGTAGTAGACAGGATGACTGGTGCCACCCCAGATAATTCGATTATCCGAGGTCAATCTGTAGTAATTGAAGAAGATTCGATCATCCGTGACGGCCTGCCTATTTGCCCAGCCAATAGAGCTCATCTGCTCCTTCGTAAGCGGATCACTGGCCAGCACGTATTCATATACGGGAAGAAAATATAGCAGCAGTTTAGGAAACAAATGATGACTGTACGAACTGGTCGCAAGCACAATTCTCTCTGCCGTAATGTCACCATCAGCAGTGCTTACGCGATCAGCATCAATCGACGTTACACGGGATTTTTCGAAGAAGCGAACTCCCTTTGCAATCAACTCGTGTTTCAGCTTATCCACCAACTTGATCGGATTGATTATGCCATTGCCAGGAAGGAATATAGCGCCGCAGTATAACGGCGAGTCGAGCTCCGCCCTCACTTGCTCTTTGTTGAGCACTCGATAGCCTTGTATACCGAGAGCAGACGCTATCTCCACAGCGCCATGACTTTCTTCCAGATGCTCTTCGCTGAGCGCCACGTGCAACTGCCCGGTACGTTCAAAGTCGCAATCGGAGGCATACTCCTCCAACTCGTCGATGTTCTTCGCTCCAATTCGAGCTAGCTCGACAGCCTCTCGAAATCCGAAGTGACTGATCGCCAGTTCATCGGAAAAATCGACCGAGGTCCCGACTATTCCTGCGTTTCGTCCACTGGCACCATAACCGACAACGCCTTGTTCGATTACTGCCACATCCAGCTCCGGATCGAGCTGCTTGAGGAAATATGCGGTCCATAGCCCGGTGAAACCAGCTCCAACCACAGCGATCTGGCAAGACTGTCGTCCCTTCAGTGGCGGCGACGAAACGTACTC
>CAYTDR010001145.1:0-2740 GCA_964436185.1 uncultured Candidatus Obscuribacterales bacterium
CATCCTTAAGATGCATCTGCAAAGTATCCAGGGCCGACTTTCCGATAAAGGGAGGTTCGCCTGTCAGCGCATGGTACAAAACGCAGCCAAGAGAATATTGATCTGAGAAAGAGGTGACGAGACCACCCTGGCATTGTTCTGGGCTCATGTATAGCGGGCTCCCGACGATTTGTCCGGGGTCGGTCAACTTAAACCTTTCCTCGTCATTCTCCGACAATCTTTTGGCGATCCCGAAGTCTACAAGCACGGCGGAATATTGATTGTCATCGCCAGAGCGAAGCATTATGTTGCTCGGTTTGATGTCTCGATGAACGATCCCGGCCTTGTGAGCATAGGCGAGCGCCTTGCTGATCTCGAAAAACAACTCGAGCAACTGACTGATTGGCAGCTGCTCAGCCATGTCTGAACTCAGGAGTTGCTCCAGGCTGATTCCATCGACGAACTCGAGAGCCAGATAAGGCTGATTTTCCTCGATTCCAAAGTCATAGAGTCCGGCAATACCAGAGTGTTTGAGACTGCTCAACAGCTTCGCTTCGTTTTGAAATCTGACTACTGACTTTCCTGACCTTGACGGAGCGGACAGTGTCTTGAGCACTACAAAGCGATTGAGCATTCGGTCGTGCGCTTGATAAACACTTCCCATGCCACCAGAGCCAAGGCATTGCTTGATCTCGTATCTGTCTAGGAATACTGAATTAGGTTTGAGATCCAATGCTTTCGTTGTTTGTCAGTGGTCGCTCGGGCGCACGATCAATTATATGCCCATTCGCTTTTTGCATTTGCAATTGCCGCGGATTGGGGTGTTGCCGGTGACCCGCTTAGTCCGGCTGGATCCGGGGAGAGGGACGAATTCTACTTATGATGGAGTGGTCAAATCTTCTCTTTCGCCATTGTGTCAGCTTCTGCATTGCGATTTAATTGTCTAAAGAGGTTAATCAGGTAGGTGTGCTCCATTTTTTCTTTCTGTTTCAGTCCATACTGGTGTGCTTTGAGTTTGGCCATTTTGTGATTTTCAATGCATCCTTTCACATCGCCTTTGGACAGGGCACAATGACCCAGGAGACTATACGTGTCCACAACTTGGAAAGGCATTTGTCGTTCGCATCCGGAAGCCTCGATTATCTCTAAAGCTTTCTTTGCTTCCGCGGTTGACTGATCGTAGTTATTTAGAGCAAACTCGGCTTGGGCCAGTAAAGTGATCGCCGTGGCCATGTTCTTTGGAGTTCCGATTTCATCTTTCGAAATAAAGGCAATCAAACGATTTACGGAGGCCTTTGCCTTCTCCGGTTTTCGCGTGGCCAGTTCTAACAAGACCAGCTTTAGACTGGCATGATAAATATGATCGCTCTGCCCGGCGCGATTCGCATAGTGCACTGCTTTCTCCGCGATCGGAACGGCTTCTTCGAATTTGCCGAGAGTTTCGAAAATTATAGCGCCGGTAAAATAGACATCGCGCGCAATGTCTACGTGCACATCATTTTGTTTCGAGAGGATATCGGTCGACTGCATTGCCAGTTTGAGCGCCTCTTCTCGATTTCCGTTCTCCATCTCGAAGAGTCCTTTGTTGCTGGCGGCCTGGGCGAATTGTATGGAGTCCTCACCGTAAAATTTACTCGCCTCCCTGAATAGCTCGCTCAAAGTCGTCTGCTTTTCCTCTTTTGTCATAAACAGTTTGCAATCCGTGTACTTGCTGCGTAGCCGTTGATGGGCCAGGAAATCATTGCCGCTATCGTGCAGCAATTTCATCGCTTCGTCTCGTACCTTCATCGAGTCGCGACCACGCCCATCCTCCGCCAAGAGCGATGCGTAGGCATCCATTGCATCAAGTTGAGCCTTCTTACTTCGACTGGCGCGTGCAAACTCAATTGCTTGTAGGCAGGCTTCAGTTGCCTCCTTTCGCTGATGAAGTTGTTTGAGGCAATCTTTGATCTGGAGTAGATAGTGTGATGCCAGCGGGCAATTTTTTCCCTGGGCATTTAAAGTTGTCGTGAGGCACTGTTTGTAAAAAATGAGGGCATCTCGGAATTTTCCAGCAGCTGTTGCCTTCTTAGCCGATTTCACCGTTGGATCAAGAAGGGATGTTTGTAGTTGCGGTGGAAATTTGCAGTTTGGCAAATCGACGGAGAGCTTCTTGATAGTCTCGGCGCTAACACCGGTATCTTTAAGCTCTAAATTGATTACTCCAGACATTCTCCTGATTGTTTCATACGCGTCATCAGTAATCTTCTTGTTGCATGACAGATCGAGCGACCTCAGCATGGGTAGTTTAGTCAGCTGCTCAAGTGAGTCATTGTCTATGTTGTCGTCTCTGAGACTCAGCTTAACGAGATCCAATTTTGAGATGTGCTGAAGGGTGTGGACCTGCGTGTGCTCCAGATCGAGTACAGTGAGCCTACCTATTTTCGCAAGGGTCTCCAAACCTGCGTCTGAAACTTTCGTATTCTTCAATCTCAAAACACACAGTTGCGGTAACGAAACAAGTTTATCCAGATTTTTGTCACCAATATCGGTGGCGTTAAGGGTCAATTCATTTAGGAACCTGAACTGAGGAATATGCTCTAGCGTTTTTACCCCTGTACTGCTTAAATCCATCTTCCTTATTGGGGATTTTCGAAAATAATTTGTCGTTTTGTCTGTAACTTTCATCTCGTTCAACAGGAGTTCTTCGGCATAGGGATAGTCATCGAAGACTTTCATTGACTCGTCTGTTTCTCCTTCAATTTCGTTGATCTTTTTTTCG
>CAYTDR010001146.1:0-2739 GCA_964436185.1 uncultured Candidatus Obscuribacterales bacterium
GCTGGAATCCGTCGCGGCAAGAAGTCGAATCCAAGCAGCAGTCGACAGGCATGCCACCAAGCTTGGTGTGTCGATAACCGTTGTTGACAGTGTCGGACACGTGCTGGCCGATTCGGCTCCCACGGACAAGCCCATTTATACGGAACAGCCGGCTCAGCCGGAGAACCTTTCTAAGGAATCCGAAATTAACGAGGCACTTGCTGGAATCATCGCGGTTTGCAAGAGAAGCTCGCGAGCAACCAATTCCAACTGGCTGTATGTTGCCTACCCGATTCGTTCTGCTGGTGTTACCTCTGGTGTCGTCAGAATCGGCGTGCCGCTGACGGAAGTTGAGCAGAGATTGCGGCGAGACCTGATCGTTTTCCTCGAGATTATCTTGGCTACAGGAACGATCACTGTGCTTATCAGCCTCTGGCTGGCAGAGCGCGTCAACCGACCGGTGAAAGAGATGAGTAAGATGGCAAAGCAGATCTCCATCTCCGGCGACATATCCGCGTTTCTGCCTGTCTCCAGGCAGGATGAGATTGGCGAGTTGTCCGGATCGTTCAACCAGATGATCGATCGATTGCGTGAGCAGGAGCGGCTCAGGCAGGAGTTTATCTCCAACGCCAGTCATGAATTGAAGACACCAGTCATGGCTATCGGCTCCGTGGTTGAGGCGCTGCAGGCAGGTGCTGCAGAGAATCCTGAGTTGCGCGTCAAGTTTCTCGGCTCTCTGGAGCGCATGGTAGAACGGCAAGGCAACCTGATTCGCGACCTTCTGGACATCTCCCGGTTGGACAGCACCGCTCTCACCGAGTGGCAGGATGAAGTCGATCTCGACCAGGTCATCAGCGTCTCGGTGGATGAAGTTCGCCCGCACGCGGAACGAAAGGGCATTGAGTTGAACCATCTTGCTGATTGGGATGGCAATGTAGACATGCGTATAAGCGGTAATTTGATTCAGTTACAGCGGGCAATCATCAATCTTTTGACTAATGCGGTCAACTACACGCCATCGGGCGGCGATGTATGTGTTTCGACGGAACTTGAGCCGCGCAAGGTTCATATCCATATTAAGGACACCGGCGCTGGAATTCATGAAGACGATATTCCGCATATTTTCGAACGCTTCTATCGAGCTGACAAATCGCGCGCCCGCGCGGCCGGCGGCTCAGGAGTGGGCGGCTCTGGACTTGGACTTGCTATCACTCATGAGATTGTCGTTCGGCATCATGGCACCATTCATGTCGAGTCGAAAGTCGGATCCGGCTCGACATTTACGGTCACGCTACCGAGACGGCAGCAGGGCTCCAGGGAGTTGGATTGATGATTTCGAAACTTGTGCGTTATCTCAAATCGTTTGGCAAGAAACCTCCTGCAGTGGTCGAACCGGTCGAAGAAGAAGAGGAGCTTTGCTGCAACGGAGCGGTGCACATTGCCTATAGAGGTCTGGCAGACGACCGTCTTTATATGGTTTACGGGCGCAAGTGGGCCGAAGTGCGTTTTTATAAACCGAACGGATTGCGTGTGTTCTGCGCCGACTGTCGACGCAGGTTGTTGTAGGACGGATCCGGACTGCGACAGAAACATCCTCGATTTCTGCCCAGACTTCACCAAAAGTTCACGCTTTTATGAGAGAACTAATTTCACTACCACTCATTCTGATATTGACGCTCGATAAAGAGCGAGGAACTTCAGCAGCTCTCAAAATAGGTGTACCTATCGGCGCCAGTGAAGTTCAAGAAGGCACTCGATGAAGTACTCACGTCATGAACTAGATTTTGAAGAGTTTGGCATTCTGTTTGATTCGGCCAATGGAGAAGCAGGTAGCAACCGGCGTTCTTCTCCAAAATCATCACCGCGATCTTTAGAACGAACCGTAGCCTGGCGCAGTGACGTCCTCGTGGTTCGATTGATCAATGGTGAAAAGACTATGTTGCATGCAGTTCACTGGGCTGCATTTCTAAGCGTGGCCCAGAGCAATGAAGAGTGGCAGCAGGGCAACCTGGGAAAAGAAACACGGATCATATGGGATCTGACCGTTGAATCGGGAAAGCTTTACTACCCTGACATTCCGAGTATTGGTAATAGTTCGACTCAAACTTACATGCACCTTCTGGAGGCACTGTTGCTTGTCCACAGTCCTCGTTTAGCTGGGGGGCAAGATTTGATTGAATCATGGGCGAGTTGGTCGAAGAGAGTGGGCATCCAGGCGAACATGTCCGCAGAGGATGGTCGGCTCTATTTCGAGGAGCTTCTCGAGGAGACAGGCGTGTCTGCCGGTAGCTCTCCATTTCCATGGTCACGCTGGCAAGATGCCCGATCCATGATGATGCCGGCCCCCAGTGCTTCGAACAATGATAATCTGCAAGAAGAGAATGACGATCGCGGAGATCTTGCGCGCTTTAGCTGCCAACGAGCAGACAACAGTGTGCATCACCTGGAGCCTGTTGGTGTTTTGAATGACGCCCGAGCGCACGCTTCTGACTAACCGAACTACTAACTAACTAACATTCCAAACTCACAACATTTTCACAACAGGTTGCGTGTTAACTTGTTTGTGCTGGGGGACGCGAAGAACCCAGCAATCCTGAGAAAAGAGCAACGAGACTGATTGTTCGACTACCGCGAAAACTGTTTATCAGTTGTTCGTTCGATTCTAGTTGTGATTGCGTGGCAAATTGCAGAACCGACTTGAGAGGTCATCCACTCTCTTCGGTACTGCTCATGGCGAAGGAAAACATTATGCAAGAACTC
>CAYTDR010001147.1:0-2739 GCA_964436185.1 uncultured Candidatus Obscuribacterales bacterium
CCGCTTCTGATACTGCTCTGCAAGTTTGTCTTTGCCGAGTGCCCTACTAGTTGCCGCACCGAACGCCAACAGATCGGGCAAGGTATCCGAATCGATAGGTATTTCCGTCGCAATTGCGATGCCTTTTTCGAAAGAGCTCAAGGCTGCTTTGAGTTCGTTTTTCTTCAGATGAATCTGACCCAAGTAATAATAGTCGTACGGCAAGTCCGCAAACTTCTTGTCTAAGCGTTGAAGGCTATGCAAGTCTTTCCCAAAAGACGCCTCGCTTGATACCAGATCGCCCCGATCGAAGTAGTAGCGCCCCACATTTCGCAGGGACATCGAATGCCAGAGACCACCCGGCTCTCGCTTTTCCGAAAGGGCAAGAACTTTCTTCCAATAAACTAAGGACTCATCCGGATTGCTCGCGCGAGCCGCCGACACTGCCCATCTCTGGCAGGTTTTATCATAAGCAGAAAGCTCGCCCATAACGGCTACGCACGACGGGCTCTGCGAGACTGAGAAGTACAGGCTCAAAACAATCGTTGACAGCAGTTTAGCCGTTCTGCTCACTTAAAATCGCCTTCCTGAACTAGTGCTTTAATCCTCGCCTGGAAGTTGTTATCATCGGCCACAGTATCCTTCAACTTTTATCATGATCTCACAGTCAGAGACAAAATACTCCCGATCTTCCCGTTGGTCAGATTTTTTGCAAAAGGCAAACAATCTGAAGATCGCTCACAAGGGCACAATTGTGCTTGCGACACCGATGATCGTCGGATTGATTTCACTAATCGGACTCTTATACGTTGTCGAACGAACGGAACTGTTGGTCGAGAGAGAAGCAAAAAACAGAGAGCTCTACTATCTTGCGAATAGCCAGTATCAAGCCTCTATTGACGCTATGGCGGCGGCATCAAACTACACGTTCACAAGAGCCGAGGTCTACGTAAAAAACTTCAAAAAAGCCAGGCGAGACTCGGACGCTCATTTTAAGCGGCTGGTTGAGCTCGTAGAGAATGACCCGGCTAGACTCGAGGTTCTCAGTCGCATGAGATCGACCGAGGAGCAATTGTTCCGGGCGATTGCCACTATCATGTCTCTTACCAATGAAGGTGAGAACCCAACTGATATGCTGAACATGCTGGGGTTGAGATCGCACACTCAAGCATTGGCAAGACAGTTTCAATCGCAAATGAATGATCTAAGAATCGGCGAGGAAAAATTAGAAGCAGAGAACCGTAAAGCTTCCAGGCAATATACACAACTGAAGCTGCTCCTCGTTGCCATAGCATTGATCACAAACATAATCACTATTGCGCTGGCAGTGTACTTCAGCAGGAACATTACTAAAAGGTTGGATACTGTTCGCGACAACGCTGTCCTCCTGGCCTCCGGTGCTCCACTGCATTCGCCATCGAAGGGAGCGGATGAAGTTGCTAAGCTGGACAGAATTTTTCATGAGATGGCAAAGTCGTTACATGAAGCGATGCTTCGAGAGCGAGCCCTGATAGACAACGCACTCGACGTAATCTGCTCATTCGACTCCAGCTACAAATTCATCGAGGTAAACCCTGCCTGCTTGCAGATTTGGGGCTACTCTTCTGAAGAGCTCATGGGCAAAAGAATTGTCGAGATAATTGCCAAAGACGATGTTGATACCACTCTCAGTGCGCTTGCCAAGCTGACCAGAGACGAATCGCATAATGTGCTGGATAACAAAGTGATCAAGGCTGATGGCACCATTGCTCATGCCCAGTGGTCCCTCAAGTGGTCTTCCGAAAAAAAGACCTTCTTCTGCGTCGTCCATGACGTGACAGAAAGGTATGAAATCGAACGATTGAAACAGGAGTTTGTTTCGATGGTTAGTCATGATCTGAGGAGTCCGCTAGCTTCATTGCAAGGAATTCTTTCACTGCTGGAACTCGGCGCCTACGGACAGCTATCGGAAAAGGGCACCCAGATGGTGAAAACGGCTGATTTCGAGATGGCCCGATTAATGAGGCTGATTGACGGATTGCTCGACCTGGAGAAGATGGAAGCCGGCAAGATGCAGCTAGATAAGTCTGCCGTCGATCTGCGGATGGTTGTGCAACAAACGATCGACGCAGTCGGGTACCTGATTGAAAAGTCCGGTATACAGATCGAGACCCCGTCAGAATCTCTGGAGGTGTTCGCCGACGGTCCAAAGCTGGTGCAAGTATTGATTAACCTGGTCACCAATGCCGTCAAGTTTTCGCCCAAAGGCAGCACCATCAAGATCTCCTATGATGACCTGGACGACCACTTCGAAGTGCTCGTCGCCGATCAAGGTCGAGGAATTCCCGATTCGCAGTTGGCTCTCGTCTTCGAACGATTCAAACAAGTCGAAGTCAAAGACCATTCAGAGAAGGGCGGCAAAGGGCTCGGTCTGGCAATCTGCAGATCCATTGTGGAAGCCCATGGTGGCACAATCGGTGTCGAAAGCGTGGAAGGCGAGGGAAGCACCTTCTGGTTCACTATTCCAGATCCATCATCATAGATGCAGGCGCGGGTCTGCCAGCCAGATCGACCCACTAAGCATTCCCACCAACCAACCGGGAGGATAATGCTATTGCAGCTGCCGACGAAAACGATGAGCGCTCATTGTCAGCACCACCGCAGCCGATAAAGCAAGCCATAGCATCGCTTCCGAAACCATTTCCAGAGTCTCGCCCTTGAGTATGACCCCCTTGGCAATGAGCGTGTAGTATCGCAGAGGATCGATAGCCGAGACCATCT
>CAYTDR010001148.1:0-2716 GCA_964436185.1 uncultured Candidatus Obscuribacterales bacterium
GCCTCCAGGTAGAGGAGTTTGGCGACCAGTCCGGTCCAGCCGGTTTGGTGCGAAGCACCAAGACCCGCACCATTATCAGCCTGGAAGTACTCGTAGAACAGGACAAGATCTTGCCAGTAGGGGTCATCCTGGAATTTCTTGGCGCCACCATAGATAGGGCGTCTGCCTTCATGATTTCGAAGGAAGATACTACACAGTCTTGAGGTCAAGTCCTCGGTTACCTCGAAGAGATTGAGAAGTTTTCCGGAACCTGTCGGGTACTCTATCTTGAAGTTGTTGCCGTAATAGCAATAATAATTGAGCAGGGAGCGAATCAAAACGAAATTGACTGGCATCCAGATTGGTCCACGCCAATTCGAGTTGCCTCCAAACATACCAGTGTTCGACTCACCTGGAACGTAATCGACTCGGAATTCCTCCCCATCGCAATTGATCACGAATGGGTTTTCCATATGGTGCTTGGACAAACTTCGGATTCCATACGGGCTGAGGAACTCGTTTTCATCGAAGGCGCGCGATAGTATTTTTCGCAACTTATTCTCGTTGCAAACGGCGAACATGCGACGTCCTCCCAGTCCAATCTCCGTGGGTAGATGCATATTTTCACAGAGGTGCTTTTGTCTATCCAGGAAGAATAAAGCCTTCTCAGTGAAACCTGGGACGTTGTTCCAAATATCCTCCTCGATCACTGCAACAGATGCAAGCGGCAACAATCCGACAATAGAACGTACTTTGAGTCGCATCGCCTGTCCATTGGGTAGACGCAATACATCGTAGAAGAACCCATCCTCTTCGTCCCAAAGCTCATCTCGATGCACGCCGGGCCTGTCCATTGCCGCCGCTATCCAGAATGTATGCTCGAAGAATTTCAGCGCAAACCGCTCATAGAATGAGTTTTCCTGTGCAAGTTCCAAGGCGATGTTGAGCATCTGCTGGCTGTAGAACACCATCCATGCAGTGCCGTCAGCTTGCTCCAGATTACCGCCCGTGGGCAGAGCGTGACTGCGATCGAATACTCCGATATTGTCCAGACCGAGGAAGCCACCCTCGAATACGTTATGGCCTCTCGGATCCTTGCGGTTGACCCACCAGGTGAAATTAACCAGCAGCTTGCCGAATGCATACTTCAAGAAGTCTCGGTCTGCCACTCCGTCATGTTGCTCTTTGTCATATAAGTAGGCCCAATAGGCAGCAAAGGCATGAACAGGAGGATTGACGTCACTAAAGTTCCATTCGTAGGCTGGAATTTGTCCATTCGGATGCAGGTAGTTTCCTTTGAGCATCATCTCCATCTGTGACTTAGCGAAGTCAGGATCGATCATGATCAGCGGAAATATGTGGAACGCGAGATCCCACGCCGCATACCATGGGTATTCCCATTTGTCTGGCATGGAAATAATGTCTTCGTTGTACATGTGATACCAGTCACTATTACGAATCCTCTTTCTGTTCTCGTGGCTTCCCATGAGCGGCGCGGCATCGTGCTCTCTCAGCCATTGATGGACATCGTAATAGAAGTATTGTTTGCTCCAGAGCATGCCAGCAAGAGCGGTGCGCATTACATTGAACTTCTCCCCGTCGCTTCGCAGCTTCGCAGGGGCGAGATTGTTGTAGAACTCATCAGCTTCTGCAAGTCTCTCGTCCATAACGACGTCGAACACCTTCATCGGCTCTTCAAAGCTGGCTTGCCCGAACCGAATGCGAACGGTCTGTGATTCACCCGCCCTCACACTTAATCGATAATGCGCGGCCATCTTTGAACCGTTCAGCTCAGGATTGACTGCATCAGTCTGTCCGTTGACGACAAAATTATTGATACCATCCTTGGTGTACGGGCTTGCGTTCGGAGTGCCGAAAATTCGCTCGTTATTGGTTTCGTTTTCCGTAAATAGCAGCGGTACTTTGCGATCGAAGTAAATCCTGCTGTCCGATAGCTTGGTACTGAACAAGGGATCCGTGTGCATCGCCAAAGCTGTGGAGCAATCCGTACCTTCTTCAAGCTCACGAATAGTCGGTTTACTGCCACCTACTTCCCATGACCACGTATTGCGGAACCAGAAGGTGGGAAGCAAATCGATCACTGCATCGTCCGGTCCCCTGTTGAACACCGTAATTTTGACTAGCATGTCGTCGGGACTCTCTTTAGCGTATTCGATGAACACATCGAAATAGCGGTTGTCATCGAAGATTCCGGTGTCGATCAACTCGTATTCGAGATCGTTGCGGTCGCGACTTTGATTGCCGAGAATCAGTTGCAAGTAAGGAAAGGCTTTCTGCGGGTACTTGTACAAGTACTTCATGTAAGAGTGCGTCGGGGTGCTGTCCAGGTAGAAGTAGTACTCCTTCACATCCTCCCCGTGATTACCTTCGCTGTTCGTCAGTCCGAACATTCTTTCTTTGATAATCGCATCCTGTCCGTTCCACATAGCAAGCGCAAAACAAAGGATCTGGTTCTCGTCGCAAATCCCTCCGATTCCGTCTTCGCCCCATCGATAAGCCCTGGAACGTGCTTGATCGTGCGTAAAGTACGCCCAGGCATCGCCATTATCGCTGTAATCTTCCCGAACTGTTCCCCACTGCCGTTCGCTAACGTAAGGTCCCCACTTCTTCCATGGCTCTGATTTCGTACGAGCATCTTCGAGTCTCTGCTTTTCTGCATTCAATGATCTGTGGCTGGCCATCGTGCTCCTCGAGTGTTTTTCAGGATAAAATAGCA
>CAYTDR010001149.1:0-2715 GCA_964436185.1 uncultured Candidatus Obscuribacterales bacterium
AAGCCGAAATAATCGGCTCTAACGATCACCTACTTTCAGAGCTTCCGGTCCTCGTAGACATGGCTCGCCGAAAGGAACTTGATACTTCACGAGTAGTTTCGCGCACCATCGCCCTCGACGCGGATAAGATCAACGAGCGGCTCGACGAGCTCGAAAAATACACGCGCGATGTCCGTGTGGTGATTGTTCCGTGAGCCGTTGACCTCGTTTCTTGGTAGTTGAATAACATGGCTCAGACGAAGGATCTTGCCATCTCGCAGTGGTTTCGCGAACGATGGCAGGCGGACAATACGTCACCGCGCACTGACTAGCTCAACCTGAGCCGTTGGACGGACATGCTTTGGTGAGAGGCATGAATCTAAGAAAGACCCAGTCGTGAGACTGTGGAAGGACTTTCCGGCTTATAGACACGTTCTAATGGAGTAAGGAGGGCGTCGTTGCGACCTATGTTGTTTCGCTGCAGGGCAACAAACTCAGAGATGTCGCAGATCTCCAAGATCCATTCGCGGGCGAACTTCGCCAATACATCTCCCCGGAGTCCAAGCTGTAAAGCTCTTCGCTCCTGCTTGGCTCCGCACGGTCCGTGATCCGGATCCCATTGCAAGCGCACATCGGAGTTTGCAACGGCGTTTTGCCATTCGCCGTGATCGTCATATTGATCACTATTGAACGAAGAATGGACTGCCTGCCCAATAATCTCGTCAAATGCAGAACGTTTCAAGCGAATTGCAAGTGAAACTTCTTGGTCCGGCTTCGTTCCCCAGCCGGATCTATACATCATCCACAGGAAGTTCGGCTTTATCCAGCTCATTCTAATCAAGCTGAAATCGCCTCCAAAATACTGATGTTCAGCGGCGAATTTGCCAATACTGGGTCGATAAGCCTGATAGACAATAATCGAAGAATCGTCAAATTGAGCGAGTATATGTCGTCCTTCTTTCGGCCAGTTCAATATTTGATTGGCGTAACACTCGAGTTGCAGAAACTGGCTGCCGTCCGAAACCAAGTTCGGATCTCTGTTTGCGTCTCTTTTCGTATCCATTAGTGTGAACCCCCAGGGCTGAACTAGTCTGATTGGGTGCAACCGATATTGTACCCCGCAGCTAGCCCGCTCACCGCTAGCTCAACAAAGCACCGCCAGCTTCAAGGTTGCTAAATGCACAGAATTTGGATGGCGCTTCCGTTGGCCGCTCCGTTTTGTGCCTCCGGCAAGCGAGATCCTGCGACGCAGAATGCAGCTGTGTCTTTCCATTCAGAAACAGCTGCTCCTCTTTCCTTGCTTACCGGCTCTTTCTGTTTTCCTGGGAATTCTCTGTGGCGGCGAATTGGGTAACAATTGATACCAACCACCATGGGTGGCAGTTTATCAATTACACCGAAGGGTTTTGCGAATCAATCAATGTATTGTTCGAGCTTTCTTGTATTGACAGCCCGTTTGCAAAAAAACTCGTTTATACGTTTGAACGACAAGGCGAGATCGATTTCATTCCGCACTCTTCACATCGTTCATCCGAACAGTCGAGTGCCCGAAAGGTAGAACAGTTTATGACTGTTCTCTCTATCAGCTCGAACCTCAAGTCAAGTTCGGTAGTTAATTGCCGAATCACGTTTTTTTCTGACACTTTGAAGATAGAGTTTTCTAGCGTCTTCATGCATACTCTTTCTTGCTTCAAACTCGTTACGCCAACGCGCGGTCTCATCTGACTCGCGTTGATCTTGGAACGTCTTCGGAACAGTTTGGCGTGGTACCGCAGAGTTGGATGCCGTGGGTCTAGTCGCAGGAGAAGGCTTCGCCTGCGGTTTTGGCTTCGAGGAATTCTGTTTCGGTTTTGGCTGTGGTTTAGAACTCGAATTAGACTGTTGCGGTTTCGAACCGCTAAACGTCGATTGTGGCTTCGGTTGGGTGACTGCAGAACGGGTGCAGTGACAGTGGGCTTCACCGTGAACACCTTTGTAGTGACTTCTGACAAGCTCGAAGCTTTCGACTACTTTTTTGATGCGCAGCTCCGCCTGACGTTTTTCCCTTTCAGTGAAAACTTTGTCTGGATGACTTGTTTTCACCAGTTCTCTAAATCGACTTTTCGCCTGCAGATATGTTATGCCAGGCTGCAATCCGAGAGTTTGAAATGCTTGATCGAGTTGAATCATGTAGATCCTGAGGTTCTGACTCAATACTATTAGAGTTACCATTCGAATCGAATTAAATATAGCAGCGAATATTAGAGGTGGATTCGTAAACGTCCACGAGATTTATAAACACTCGCTCTGAAACCAAGGAGTTCAGAAAACATCATGATCAACAACCACAGATAGAGGCGGGGGCGCCACCACCTGCGATGTGTTGAAGTTTCGTCATTGCCCGATAGTTTCGTGCAATGACGACTTTGAACAATTCCGTAGTAATTGAAACAATGCATTTGATGCATTGTTCAAATTTTGAAATTAGACACGCTCACTTTTGGTCTATGCAACTTCCACGAGCGATCCGATTGGTGTACAGGAATCAAAACCGCCGACGGTACTATGACCTGAGATGGAGTTGAAACACTGTGTCAGTTTTTGTAGATGGTAAGCAGTATCATAAGCCTGGTTGTCAACAGGGTCAAATAGTCGCTAACAATATCGATACCTTTCGTAACGACCAGTGGCTCACGTATAAGCTCTGTTCACTTCGTTCGTTGCTTTGCCACAGCCAGAGCCATCTTCTATTTGCTT